>JASHYS010000422.1 GCA_030042915.1 Acidobacteriaceae bacterium | reverse complement strand
ATCCCGCCGGCATCGGCAAAGGTGGTTTCCCTCAGATCAAGGGAAAGCTTCTTGCTCGCTGCCGTGGGAGCTTTCTCATCCCACAAGCGGCCAAGTTCGGCCGCCCATGGTCCCGCGATGCGTCCTTCCAGCTTGATGACCATCGCTTCCGGATTTTCTTCAACCGTGATTCTCAGCACTTCCTGGCTCGTCCTGCGCCATGCCAGTGATAAGGCACGGCGCGTGCCAAACTCGTGCGATTGCGTGTTGAGGTCAACGTCACGCTGAAATCAAAGCAGTTAATCTCTTTTGCGCGACGTTGCCGGCGCCGGCGAGAGGTCGTTCGTGACGACGTGACGATGACGACATTTCGTCACGGAGACGATGGGGAGTCGTCAAATCAGCTTTTTGCCAGCCGAGCCCATCCTGATTTGTGGCGTTGAATTTCCCGCAGAGTCGGAATGTGAGCGCGCAGCATCTATATGTACTCGCTGCGCTCGATGCCCAGCTTCTTCATCTTCGAGTTGAGTGTGGTGCGCTTCAGGCCGAGACGATCGGCCGCGCCTCCGGGACCGCCGATGACTCCTTTGGCTTCGCGCAGCGCGCGCAGAATATGGTCGCGCTCGGCGGCCTGCAGCGTGGGATTGGCGTCGGCGGCAGCCGCTTCTGCTTCCTCTTCCTCCATAATCTCCAGCTCGGCCAGCGGCACATGCAGAACCGGGCCGCGCGACAGAATCACGGCGCGCTCCAGAAAATTCTCAAGTTCGCGTATGTTTCCCGGCCATTGCCACGCCACCAGCGCCGCCATGGCATCAGGCGGAATGGTTTCGATGGTTTTGCCCATGCGGCGGGCATGGCGCGCTACAAAATGGCGCACCAGGACGGGGATGTCTGCAGCGCGCTCGCGCAGCGGCGGCGCATACACGGGAAAGACCTTGAGCCGGTAAAAAAGGTCGCTGCGGAACTGTTTTTCGGCCACCATCTTGGCCAGATCGCGATTGGTGGCCGCAATCAGGCGCACATTGACGGGAATCGGCCGCGTTCCACCTAGCCGCTCGATCTCGCGCTCCTGCAGTGCCCGCAGCAGCTTGGGCTGCAGGTCGAGCGGCAACTCGCCGATCTCGTCGAGGAAGAGCGTGCCTTCGTGAGCCAGCTCCAGGCGTCCGATCTTGCGCGTGAGCGCGCCCGTGAAGGCGCCTTTCTCGTGGCCGAAAAGCTCGCTTTCAATGAGCCCGGCCGGAATGGCCGCACAATTCAATTTGATAAAGGTGCGCTCGCTGCGCGGGCTCAGGCGGTGAATGGCGCGCGCCAGCAGCTCTTTGCCGGTTCCGGTTTCGCCCTGGATCAGCACGGTGGCATCGGTAGGCGCGACGGTCTCAATCTGGCGCAGCACGTTGCGCAGGCCGGTGCTTTCGCCCACGATGTCGTCGAACCGGTGCTCCAGGTTGATCTCCTCTTCGAGGTACTGTTTTTCCTGGCTCAGGCGCTCGCGCAACTCCGTGATTTGCTTGAATGCCAATGCGTTGTTCACCGCCATGGCCACCTGGCCAGCCACCTGCGTCAGCGAGTCTGCGTCCTGCTGCGAATATGCATTTTCTTTCTTGCTGGCCACTGTCAGGGTGCCCAGCGTGCGCTCGCGATGAACCAGAGGCACCCATATTCCCGATTGCATGCGCATTTCGGTCAGGTGCTTGACCGACTCGGGAGCAAACGGCCAGCGATCGATGCGGTTGAGGATCACAGCGCGGCGCGTACGAAAAGCCTGGCCCGCCGGCGATGCATCTGGATCGAGCAGCACCTCGCGTTGCTTGGTATCACCGTCGTTGTTTGCTGAAAGAAACTGAACGCGCAGCTTGCCGGTGGCCTCGTCAAATAGCGCCAGCGTAGCCGCGTCATGCAGAACCATCTGGTGCATGCTGGACGAAATGGCGCCCAGCAGCTTGCGAATATCGACATTGGCAAGCAAGGCGCCACTCAGTTCGGCGATCACCGATTCCTGCGCCTGCTTCTGCCCGGTCACGTCGCGCGTAATCTTCGAGAATCCCGTCACCGCACCCGTGCTGTCGTGAATGGCAGTCAGAACGCAATTGGCCCAGAAGCGGGAGCCATCCTTGCGCACGCGCCAGCCCTCGTCTTCAACCCGTTCCTTGGCCGCCGCCCGGCGCAACAGCTCCGCGGGCCGGCCGCGCCCCACATCCTCTTCGGCAAAGAAGCGCGAATAGTGCAGGCCGATGACTTCCTCTGCTGTGTATCCCTTAATGCGCTCAGCTCCACGATTCCAGGTAAGCACGTGCCCCTCGCGATCGAGCAGGTAGATGGCGTATTCGCCGATGCTTTCCATAATCGAGCGCAGGCGCAGATCGTTCTGGTGCAGAGCCTCCTGGGCCGCGCGCTGCTCAGTGGCATCGCGGATGAAGCTCACCACCGCCGAACCAGCCTCGGTTCGGATCGGTTTCAGCATGATGTCGACGGGAAACTCCGTACCATCTTTGCGCAGCGCAAACAGGTTCAAGGCCGCGCCCATCTGGCGTGTGCGGGGATGCGCGCTGTAATTCTCGCGATGGCCGGGGTGCGCCGAGCGAAAGCGCGCGGGAAGCAGCATCTCCACCGGCTGGCCGATCAGCTCATGGCTGCTGTAGCCGAACAGCTCCTCGGCGCGGGGATTGGCGCCGCGCATCACGCCGGCTCCGTCCGTTACCAGGATCGCGTCCGGCGAAAACTCAAACAGCCGTTCGATTGTGTTACGAGCAAAATCCGGCTCCATGCGTTCTTCCGCAGCCGTGTCCCGCCCTGGGGAGTTCGAGGGGCCCATCTTGGGGTACCGACCTAAGGAAAAATACCGCCCAGGGCCTCAGCTTGGCAAGGCGGGGAGGACGCGCAGGTGAAAGGCTTTCCCGGAATGGGCGCTGCTCAGGAAACGCGTGCCTGCTCGGCCAGGTAGGCGAGCCAGGCGTCCATCCCCTCGCCCGTCTTGGCCGAGGTTTCAAACACCCGCATGCCCGGCCGGATTTCGTTCAGGTTTTTGAGCGCTAGGCCGCGATCGAAGCCGCAGGGGCCGGCGATATCCATCTTGGTAATCACAGCCGCGTCGGCCGAGTTGAACAGCCCGGGATACTTGAGCGGCTTGTCTTCGCCTTCGGTCACGCTCAGCAGCGCCACGCGGATGCGCTCGCCCAGATCGTAGCTCGAAGGGCACACCAGGTTGCCGACGTTCTCGATGAAAAGATAATTGAGCCCGGCGAGCGAAACGCCCTCCCAGCCATCCAGGTGCTTGCCGATCATCTCGGCATCAAGATGGCAGATTCCGTGGGTATTGATCTGGCGCACCGGCGCCCCGCTGGCGGCCAGGCGGCGCGCATCGTTGTCGGTTTCCAGGTCGCCCACCAGCGCGGCCACGTTAGCTCCGCGCCCGCGCAGCTCGCGCAGGGTCCGCTCAAGAAAAGCCGTCTTGCCCGTTCCGGGGCTCGAAACCAAGTTCAACACCAGTACGCCGGCCGAAGTGAAGCGCCCACGCAGCCCCGCGGCAAGCTCGTCGTTTTTCTTCAGGATTCCCCGCCGCAGTTCCACAATCCGGGTGGTCATATGCGCTCCTCAACCGGTTTCGCCGCGCCCACGCCGGGCTCATCGGGCTCCGGCTCGTCCAATTCGATTGACTCGATCTCCAGCTCGCGGCCCTGGCGCAGGTCGGCCGCCAATTCGCCGCAGCGCGGGCAACGCAAACTCTGCACGCCGTCGACTTCAGCGTCCACTCCGCAGGCCTCGCAGTGCACCACTACCGGCAGTTTGCTGATGACGAGCACGGCGCCACTAAGCGACGTATCCTGCGTGGCCAGTTCCCAACAGAACTGCAGAGAGTCCTCGACCACCGAAGCCAGCGCGCCCACGCGCAAGCGCACCTGTTTCACGCGCGCGCCGGGGTACGCTGAGGCCGACTCGCTGACGGCTTCAACAATGCTGGCTGCGATGGAGAGCTCATGCATGGGTGCTTTCTCTTGAAGATACTCCCCCCGCGGCACTTTTGGCAGCGAGGGCTCGCACGCGGCCCCAACCGGCCCGAAATGTAAGATAGTAGGGCAGGATCTTCTCCGTGCCTCGCCAATCGACTCAATCCATTGCCGCAGAAAACCGCCTCGCCCTCAGCTCTCTGGCGCCCGAAACGTATCAGTCCGAAATCCGCGCCATGACCACGGAGTGCGACCGCATGGGCGGGATCAACCTGGCGCAGGGTGTATGCGATACGCCGGTGCCGCCGCTGGTTGAAGCCGCGGCCATCCAGGCCATTCGCGAGGGGCAGAACATCTACACCCGCTGCGACGGCATCGCGCGGCTGCGCCAGGCCATTGCCGCCAAGCAGCTTCGCGAATACGGCGTCCGTTACGAAGCCGAAAACGAGGTGATGGTCGCCTCTGGAGCGACGGCCGGATTCCACGCCGCCGCTATGGCGCTGCTCAATCCCGGCGACGACGTGCTGGTGTTTGAGCCGTTCTACGGCTACCACGTGCACACGCTGAAGTCTGTGCGCGTCAATCCCGTCCTGGTGGCGCTTGCCGAGCCCGACTGGCAACTCGATGTGGACGCGATGCGCGCCGCCGTCACTCCGCGCACACGCGCCATCCTGCTCAACACGCCCGCCAACCCCACCGGAAAAGTCTTCACGCAACCAGAAATCGAAGCCGTTGCGCAGCTCTGCCTCGAGCACGACCTGTTTCTCATCACCGACGAGATTTACGAATACTTTGTTTACGACGGCGCGCGGCACATCTGCCCGGCTTCGCTGCCCGGCATGCGCGAGCGCACCATTGTGATCTCGGGATTCAGCAAAACCTATTCCATCACCGGCTGGCGTGTTGGCTTCGCCACGGCCGATGCGCGCTGGATGCCGGCCATGAGCCATTTCCACGACCTGACCTACGTCTGCGCGCCTGCGCCGTTTCAGAT
>JASHYS010000421.1 GCA_030042915.1 Acidobacteriaceae bacterium | reverse complement strand
AAACTGGCTTTATGTCAGGATTGCGCGCGGCTTCCCTGCCCGTCCGGCGTGCTCTTTTCGCATTTGGCCTTTGCCTTCTGGCGTTTCTCTTTGCGGTCGAAGCGAAAACTGCATGGTACGGCCCGCACGCCGGCATCGGGGGCAACGTCAGCGCGGCCAGGGCACTGCCCGCCGCCACGCCGAAAACTGTTCAGCACGGCCTTTCCGCCCCTAATCCTTCGCACGCCGCGATTCTCCTTGCTTCCCTGCTTGCGCCTTCGGCTTCCTTGGCTCCGGGAATCTCTGTTCCCTTCAACCGCCTGATTCTGCGTAACCATCTCCCTCCTTTTACGGCAATCTGGTTTTCGCCGGCCAACTTTTTACGTCCTCCGCCGGCCCTCTAACCCTTTGCCCTCCGCATCTTAAGAACTCAAGACGCCTTGCTTTGAGCGCGGCAGCTGCGCTTCGGTCTGTCGTCCCCGGTTGGCGCTCTTGAGCGTTCCATCGTCGCATTCCCCAGCACGATTCCATGCGCTGTTGCGGAATTCCAGCAATTGGAATCAGGAGCACTTTCGACATGAACAAAGCTCTCTTTCCGGCTATGGCCGCCGTAGCGGTCATGGGCCTGGTCTCCTGCCACTCGCGAAATCCCAACTCAGCCGTAAGCGCCGACGCACTGCCTTCGGCGCGCGCCGCCGTTGCCCAGCGCGGCGACATTGCGCACGTGCTCACGCTGGCGGGCCAGTTCCAGCCGTATCAAGTGGTCGACGTGCACCCGAAGATAAGCGGCTACATGAAAAAAATCAATGTCGACATTGGCGATATGGTGCGCCAGGGCCAAACGCTGGCCGTTCTCGAAGTTCCTGAGCTCAAGGCGGAGCTGGAGTCATCGCAATTCGCGCTGCGGCAAAGCCAGGAAGAAATTGCGCGCGCGCAGCAAGAGATCAAGCGCACCGAAGCATTGGAAGCGGCGGTGCATGCCGAGTCGCAACGCCTGCAGCAGGCGGCAGCCACCCGCCCGGGTCTGATCGCGCAGCAGGAGCTGGATGACGCGCAGGCCAAGGATCTGAGTTCGCAAGCGCAGGTGGATGCCGCCAAGGCGGCCATGGCCGCGGCACAGCAGCACGCTGAAGCAGCGAGGGCCGACAGCGAGCGCGTGCAGGCGCTCGAGGACTACACCACGGTGATCGCGCCCATTGCCGGTGTGGTGATCTGGCGCTATGCCGACACCGGCGCTCTCATTCAGGGCGGCACCGCCTCCAACGATCAGGCCCTCCCCATCGTTCGCCTCTCGCAGAGCAGCTTGCTTCGCCTCCGCGTTCCTGTGCCTGAAGACGACGTCCAGTATGTCCATGACGGCGACTCGCTGCAGGTGCGCGTCGACGCCATCAACCGCAGCTTCACCGGCAAAATCGTCCGCTTCACGCGGAATGTGAACTTTGAAACCCGCACCATGGAAACCGAAGTCGACGTGGAGAACAAGGATCTCTCCATCGCTCCGGGCATGTACGCCAACACCGCTCTTCAGCTCGCGCGCGCGCGTAACGTCGTCACCATCCCCGTTGAAGCCCTGGTGTTGAACGCACAGAGCCAGCAGACGGTCTACGTGCTCGACGCCGGCAACCGAGTTCACGCCCGCATCGTCCAGGTTGGGATTGAGGGGTCGAAGCTCGCCGAAATCAAAAGCGGCATCAATCCTGGAGACCGCGTGATCATCGGCGGCCAGGAGAAATATCAGGAAGGCGAAGCCGTCAACCCGCTGATCACGCCCGAGCCTGCGTCGGAAACGGTGCAGGAATCCGGCGGCATGATTGACCTGAAGGCTGAACCCAATCCGGGAGGGAGCAACTGATGCCGAAATTCGCGCTCAAATTTCCCTACTTCATCATCATGCTCTGCCTCATGGTGAGCTTGGTGGGAATCGTCAACCTGGTACAGATGCCGGTCGACCTGTTCCCCTCCATCGATATGCCGGTGGTGGTCGTGGCCACGTTTTATAGCGGCATGCCGCCACAGCAGATTGAAGCCGACATCACCAACACCTTCGAGCGCTTTTTCACTCTCGCTGCCAACGTGGATCATAGCGAATCGCGCTCGCTGACCGGCGTGAGCCTGATCAAGATTTACTTCAAACCCGGCACCGATCCCAACGCGGCGCTCAGCAATGTAGCCAATCTCGCCATGGCCGATCTGCGCCGCCTGCCGCCGGGCACGCTGCCTCCCGTAGTGCTGGGCATGGATGCCTCAACGCAGCCCGTCTGCCTGGTCACGCTCAAAGGACAGGGCCTGAACGAAACCCAACTCAAGGACTACGCGCAATTCCAGGTGCGCAATCAGATCTCCAGCGTGCAGGGCGCCTCAGTGCCGCAGCCCTACGGTGGAACGTACCGCCAGATTCAGATCTACGTCGATCCGCTCAAGCTCGAGGCGCGCAACCTGAGCCTGAACGATGTGGTCACCGCGGTGAACAGCTCCAACCTGATTCTGCCCGCGGGCGACGTCCGCATTGGCTCGAAGGATTTCAACATTTACGCCAACAGCCAGTTTCCCGACGCCAATGCGATGAACCAGATGCCGCTCAAGTCGGAGGGCAACTCTTCGGTGCTGGTTGCCGACGTGGGCAAGGCTGTCGACGCGGGCGCGCTGCAATACAACATCGTGCGCATCGACGGGCAGCGCAGCGTGTACGTGCCCATCTTCAAACAGGGCGGCAGCTCGAACACCATCACCATCGTGGACGGCATGAAGCAGGCCATCAAGCACCTCGTCGATATTCCCGAATCGCTGAAAACGGCGGTGGTTTTCGATCAATCGATCTTCGTCAAGCTGGCCATCAAGAACCTCATCAAAGAAGCCAGCATCGGGCTCTTGCTGACCGGCATAATGATCCTGATCTTTCTCGGCAGCCCGCGCGCCACTTTCGCGGTCATGCTTTCCATTCCGCTCTCGGCGCTGGTCTGCCTGCTGGTCACGCGCGCCATAGGCGGCACCATCAACACCATGATTCTGGGCGGATTGGCGCTGGCGTTCTCGCGCCTGATCGACGATTCCGTGGTGGTGCTTGAAAACATCTTTCGCTACATGGAGCTGGGCAGCCCTCCGCACGCAGCCGCGGAAAAAGGCGGCATGGAAGTTGCGCTGGCCGTTCTGGCCGCTACGTCCACAACGTCTATCGTGTTTTTTCCAGTCACGTTTCTCTCCGGCATCAGCAAATACATCTTTACGCCGCTCGGCCTGGGCGTGGTGTTTTCGATTTTTGCCTCCTACTTCTTCGCCATGACCGTGGTGCCGCTATTTTGCGCAAAGTTTGTGCGCTTCGACCCGCAAGGCGAGTCGCGCGAGGGAAACCCTGAGGCTGTAATAGGGCATAAGGGGGCCATGTTCCGGCGCTTCGTCGCTGCTTTCAACGAGCGCTTCCACGCTTTCCTCGATGCTTACGAAAAGCTGGCCCTGCGCGTTTTGCAGCGTCCCGTGCTGGCCACGGGCGCGATGGTGGGCGGATTGGCCCTGATCCTTCTCCTGTTGTTTCCGTTTCTCGGCCGCGCCTACTTCCCGCGCACCGATCCTGGCCAATTCGTGATCAACGTGCGCATGCCCAGCGGCTCGCGTCTTGAGGTGAGCGACCAATATATGGCCCGCGTGGAGAACGTGATCCGCAGCGTGGTCAAGCCCAAAGATTTGGGAATGATCGTTTCGAACATCGGCGTCTATCCCGATCTTTCGGCCATCTTCACCTCCAACGCTTCGATGGACACCGCCTTCGTCCAGACGAGCCTCACTGAAGATCACAGCATCGGCAGCTATGAATACATGCGCCGCGTCCAAGCCGCGCTTTCGCAACAATTGCCCGAGCTCTCCACCTATTTCCAGGCCGGCGGGCTCGTGGACGGCGTGATCAACCAGGGCTTGCCCGCTCCCATCGATATCCAGATCGGATCGAACGATATGCGCAGCGCGTTCAACCTCGCACAGAATCTGGCCGCGAAGATCCAGACCATGCCCGGCGTGAGCAGCGTCTACATTCCCCAGGATCTCGATTATCCCGGCATCCTGCTGAACATTGATCGCGAGAAGGCCAGCCTGATCGGCCTTTCCGCGCAGGATGTGGTGGACAACGTGATCACCGCGATGACCTCAGATGGGCAGATCGCGCCCAGTTACTGGATCGATCCCCAAAGCGGCAACAACTACATGGTCACGGTGCAATACGAAAATCGCTGGCTCAATCACATGTCGATGGAGGACTTCGAAAACATTCCCCTGCGCGGCGAACACCCGGCCGGATACAGCCCCGAAGAAGAAGGCCGCACGGCATCCGAGATGCCTGCGAATTTTGTGGCCGGCGATCACGCCTCGGGTTATACACCGCTCAGCTCGGTGGCCGACATTCGGTTGATCAACACGCCGACCGAGGTCGATCACTACCAAATTCGCCGAGTGATCGACATTTATGTGGCGACAAAAACCGAAGCGCTTGAAGGCGTGGGCGCCCGCGTCAACAAGCTGCTGAAAGACACCAGGACCGATCGCAATACGGTTCTCAACGTACGCGGCGCCGCTGTGAACATGAACCAGGCCTTCAAGGATTTCGGCCTGGGGCTGGTGGTCGCAGTTCTCATGGTCTACCTCATCCTGATGGCGCAATTCCGCTCGTTCATCGATCCCTTCATCATTCTCATGGCCATTCCGCCGGGACTGGTGGGCGTGGTCGTCATTCTTCTTTTCACCGGCGCCACGTTGAACATCATGTCGCTGATGGGCGTCATCATGATGACCGGCATTGTGGTCTCGAACAGCATTCTCATTGTCGAGTTCGCCGGGATTTTGCACGCCCAGGGCCAGCCGCTGCTTGAGGCGGTCGTGCACTCCTGCAAGATTCGCCTGCGCCCCATCCTCATGACCTCACTGGCCACGCTGCTGGGCATGATTCCCATGGCCATCGGCCTTGAAGCCGGCAGCGAGCAGTACGCGCCGCTGGCACGCGCAGTCATCGGCGGCCTCGCCGCCTCGGTCGCCGTCACTGTCTTTCTGGTTCCCGCTGTTTACCTGATCATTCATGGCCGGCGCGAAGGCAATGCAGCCGCCGCGGAAAGTGAGCAACATGCTTAACTGGATTCGGTCGCGGCCGCGCCCCTCGGCAGCCGCTCTTCTTTTCGCTTCGTCGCTTGCTTGCGCAGGAGCATCTTGCGCGCAGAACCAGCCACTGCCCAACGCTCCGGCGGCACACTTGCCTCTAGCAATCGTGCAGAATACGCCCCCGTCCCAGCTCCCGACAGCGAGCCAGCCGTCCCAAATGCAGCCGCCGGGCGCCCAAAACGCTCTGCCGCCCGGACCCAATCTCACCATTGAGCAGGCCGAACAGATCGCGATCAAGACCAACCCGAACATCAGCGTGGCGCGGCTGATTGCGCTGGCTGCCGGGCAGGTCGCGCGCGAAGCCCGTTCGGCCGAATTGCCCACTGCCGTGGGCGACCTGACAGCCGTCGATGCGCATGCCAACAGCCGCATCACCGCCGGCGCATTGAGCAATCCCTCCATCTACAATCGCGCCGCGGGCGGCCTGAGCGTGAGCCAGTTAATTACCGATTTCGGGCGCACGCACAACCTGGTGCTCAGCGCACAATCCAACGCCAAGGCGCAGCTCGAAAGCGAGCGCGCCACGGAGCTCGACATCACTCTCGCTGTCGATCAGGCCTTCTACCAGGCGCTGACTGCGCAGGCGGTGCTGAAAGTGGCGCAGGAGACGGTCGACCAGCGCCAGGCGACAGCCGACCAGGTGGGCGCGCTCACCAAGTCAAAAATTCGCTCCGATCTCGACCTGAGTTTCGCCAACGTGCAACTCTCGCAAGCGCAACTCCTGGTGCTGGACGCGCAGAACAACCAACAAACTGCAATCGCCGCACTTAACAACGTGCTTGGCTCCGACCAGGACACGCCCTATCGCCTTGTCGATGAAAGCGGCGGCAATCCGGCTCCAGTCCCTGACAACGCCGAAACACTGGTCCAGGCCGCCTTTGCGGCGCGCCCCGATCTGGCCTCGCTGAACGATCAGTTCATCGCCGCGCGCCAATTCAGCACCGCGCAGCGAGACCTTTGGATGCCCACCTTCTCCGCCCTCGGCGCTGTGGGCGGCACACCCGTGCGCGCCGACCAGATCGAATCGTCGTGGTATGGCACTGCGGGCGCAAATATCAGCATTCCGGTTTTCAATGGATTTCTCTATAACGCGGAGGAAAAGGAAGCGAAGCTGCGCGCCCAGGCGGCGCAGGAAAACGTGCGCAACCTGCGTGATACCATCGCGCGCGACGTGCGCACCGCCGTTCTGAATGCGCAGACAGCTTACCAGCGGATTACCGTGACCCAGCAGTTGCTCGACCAGGCGAACGTGGCGCTCGACCTGGCCACGGCGCGCTACAAATATGGCCTGAGCGGCATTGTTGACCTGACCGAGGCGCAACTCAACCAGACGCAGGCCGAAATCGCCAACACCAATGCGCGCTATTCCTACCAGACAGCGCTGGCGGTAATGCGGTATGAAATTGGGCAATAAAGCCGGTGGCCGGCGATCACCTGATCGTGACGGACTTGCCGCGCGAAAGCACGGCGGCCTTGCGCCGGTCTTTGGCGGCGTGATCGATCTGGCGCCAGAAGCCGACGAAGTAATCCACGGCCGAGATAGTTGAAACCAGCACCGTGAAGTAAATGGCGGCGACAGCATACCAGTACACCGGAACCACCACTACGCCGAAATTCCAATCGTGCCAGCGGTGCGCCAGGATAGCCGACGCCACCGAAACAATCTGCGCCACGGTCTTCAGCTTGCCCAGCTCGCTGGCGGTGATGGTGAACCCCTCTGACGAGGCAATGGAGCGCAGTCCGGAGATGAGGAACTCGCGGCCGATGATGACCACGACAATCCACACCTTGACAACCTGCGGATTGTAGGCCACCAGCGCGATGAACGCCGCCGCGACCATGATTTTGTCGGCCAGCGGATCGAGCAACATCCCGATGGTGGTGATCTGGCCGTGCCTGCGGGCGAGATATCCGTCCAGGCCGTCGGTGATTGACGCCAGAACAAACAGGAGCGATGCCAGAATCTCCTGCGTGCCGCCCGATGCCTGCCAGGGAAAATGAGGCGAGAGAATCCACAGGAAGAGGGGGATCATGATGATCCGGGTCATCGTGATGGAGTTGGGAAGGTTCATCCGGATCGCGCCGCGCATCGCTGGTCTCTGGCGGCGTGACTCCATTATTGCACCGGAATCAAAGAGGCGTGTTAATTCGGGCGCCAGCCATTTGTGGTCGTGCCTTTTCTGACGCGGGCGGTGGCTTGCGGAAAAGAAGAGATCATGAACGCGGCCTCATCGCTGTCGACTGGGGCCAGGCTGAAGTACTCGGCCGTCCTTTCCGCAAAAATGATCCTGGTACGGAAGTAATAGACGTTCCCTGCTTCAACCGTAAGGTGGGCCAACTCCGATTCGGCCGGCGCAAAGGAAGATTGAATTTGCGCGCACAGATGGTGCTCGCCCGGATCGACCGCGACGGCGAACCATGAATCCTTCTTGTTGGCACCCACCCACGTTCCATCAATTCCGATTTTCGTTGTCGGATATGCGATGTTCATCGCCTGGCCGGTATCCTGGATGAAGTAGATCAGCGCCTTGCCGGGCTCAGGCTGAGCAATCGCGTGTTGCGAATCGTCGAGCTTTACGGCCATGCTCACGTCCAGATTGCCGCAGGCAGGAGGTGGGATGGCGGGTACACGGGACGGGGCGATGAGTGGCAGGCAAAGGCCCGCGTAGGGAAGAAGTGCTCTCAGCGCTTTCATGGTCCTGATCCTATCAGGCCGGTTCCTTCCGCAATGAGTGAAACCGTTGCCCTCTCCAGAGAATGGCGGAAGAAGCGATCCGCTCCTCCCGCCACGTTCTGTTGGCCGCAATCGCTACGCGTAGATGCCGCGCTGCTTGATGGTGAAGGCCACGCGATCGATGGCCAGCATGTAGGCCGCGATGCGGTTGTTTACGTCGTGAGCCTCGGCGTAGCGCACCACGTCATCGAAGCTGTCGCGCAGAATGCCTTCGAGCTGCTCGTTGACCACCGCTTCCTTCCAGAAGTACCCCTGGCGGTCCTGCACCCACTCAAAGTAGCTGGCGGTAACGCCGCCGGCATTGGCCAGAATATCGGGCACGATAAAGATCTTCTTCTCGGCCAGGATCTCGTCGGCCACGGCGGTGGTGGGCCCATTGGCTCCCTCCACCACGATGCGCGCCTTGATCTTGTCGGCGTTGCGGCTGGTAATTACGTTTTCGGTGGCCGCGGGAATCAGAATCTCGCACTCGCTCACCAGCAACTCCTCGCTGGGCATGGCCTCGGCGCTGCGGAATCCGAGAATCGTGTTGTTGCGGTACTTGTATTCCAGCAGTTGATGGATGTCGATGCCCGCGGGGTTGTAAAGCCCGCCCTCGCGCTCGGCGATGCCGATGATCTTGTAACCTGCGTCCTGCATCAGCCGCGCCGCGTTCGATCCCACGTTGCCGAACCCTTGAATGATCACCCGGCAGCCGTCAAGCGGAACGTTCAGATAGCGCAGGCTCTCGTCGCACACCACCATCACACCGCGTCCCGTGGCCTCAATGCGGCCGCGCGAGCCGCCAATGTTCAGCGGCTTACCTGTCACCACGCTGGTCACCGTCTGCCGCATGTGCATGGAATAGGTATCCATGATCCACGCCATGGTTTGCTCGTTGGTGTTCACATCGGGCGCGGGAACATCCTTCTCCGGCCCAATGAACTCGATAATCTCCGACGTGTAGCGGCGGGTGAGCCGCTCCAGCTCGCCGCGGCTCATGTTTTTGGGATCGCAGATGATGCCGCCCTTGGCCCCGCCAAAGGGAATATTCACCACCGCGCACTTCCACGTCATCCAACTGGCCAGCGCGCGCACCTCGTCGAGGGTCACGTCGGGGGCAAAGCGAATGCCGCCCTTGCACGGCCCGCGCGCCATGGAGTGCTGCACGCGGAAGCCCGTGAACATGTCGATCATCCCGTTGTCGAGCGTCACCGGAAAGTGCACGATGACCTCCCGCGACGGCGAGCGCAGCACCTTCCACAAGCCCTCATCCAGATTCAGCTTGCGCGCGGCAAAATCGAAGCGCGCGCTCTGCGCCTCCCAGGGGTTGATTTCCTGGTCCAGTGTCACGTTGGTTGTGCGCGTTGCCATGTTGCTCTCCATCCTCCGCTACTCGATCCCAATCAGCGAAAACTGCCGGAACTTCAATGGGATAGACGCCGCGGCCCCCTCCGCCGGCTTTCCGCTTTTCGCCTCAGCCTCTCGAGCCTCAGCCTGCGCCTCGCCGGCTGCGCAAGGCTTGCCGCGGCCTTCCGGCCGACTCAAACCTCAGTGAGTCTAGGCTGGACAACTGCCTGCGTCAAGCCCAGGTAGTGTTAGGCGGAGCCGGGGAATCACGATCTTTACCCCTTCCCATGCCGGACATTCGCGTCCACCGGCCGCTCCGCTTCCAGGCCCCCCTGCGCGAGGTCCAGTTTGCACCAACAGTTACACTTAGGCTGTGGTCGCCTCTTCCCAACCTGCCCACCCCAGCCGCACGGAGTTCCTGGCCCTGGCCCGGACGCACACGCTAGTGCCCGTTTACCGCACCCTGCTTGCCGACCTGGAAACACCGGTTTCGGCCTTCCTGCGCGCGGCCTGGCCGGAGCGCGAGTGCTTTCTCCTTGAATCTGTCGAGGGCGGCGAGCAGTTGGGGCGCTATACCTTCATCGGCCTCAACCCATTCAAGCGCGTCGTGGCGCATGGCCGGCAAATTGCTATCACCGAGGGCCGAAGGACCACCCACATGGAAGGCGACATCTTCGCCGTCCTGCGTGACGCGCTCGGCGGCCACAAGCCTGCGCGCCTGCCGGGGCTGCCTCCGTTCACCGCCGGCGCCGTGGGCTATTTCGCCTACGACGCCGTGCGCCAGATTGAGCGCCTGCCCTCGCTGGCCAAGGATGAGCTCGGCGTTCCCGATGCCTGCCTGCTCTTCTTCGACGAAGTGCTCGCCTTCGACCATGTGCGCAAAGAGATCTGGCTGGTGGTTACGGCCGACGTTTCGCGCGAAAAGCCGGCGGCAGCTTATGATCGGGCCGTCAAGCGCCTCGCCCGGCTGGAGAAACGGCTGGCAGCACCGCTGCCCGATTTGAATCGGCGCAAACCGCGGCACCTGGGCAAGCTGCGCGTGCATCACCGCATCGCGAAAAAGGCCTTCGAGGCCGCGGTGGAGCGTACCAAGGAATACATTCGCGCCGGCGATGCTTTTCAGGTGGTGATGTCGCAGCGATTCGATGTCGAGCCGGGCGTGGACGCGTTTCAGGTCTACCGCGCGCTGCGCACCGTGAATCCCAGCCCCTACATGTTCTTTCTGCGCTTCGATCCCGAAGCCCCGCTGGGCGCAAGCGCACGTCTCTCATCCAAGAAGTCAAGAAAAGTGGAGCTTTCAGGGTCGTCGCCCGAGTTGCTGGTCCGCGTGCACGAGGGCAAGGTCGAATACCGTCCCATCGCCGGCACGCATCCGCGTGGGGAAAGCGAGGCCGAGGACCAGGCTCTGGCCGAAGAGATGATCCACGACGAAAAGGAGCGCGCCGAGCACGTGATGCTGGTCGACCTGGGCCGCAACGACGTAGGCCGCGTGAGCCGCTTTGGCAGCGTCAAGGTCGACAGGCTGATGTTCGTGGAACGCTACTCGCACGTGATGCACATCGTCAGTTCCATCGAAGGCCGGCTGCGCCCTGAACTCACCGCCGTCGACGCCCTGCGCGCCTGCTTCCCTGCCGGCACGCTCTCGGGCGCGCCCAAAGTGCGGGCCATGGAGATTATTGAAGAGCTGGAACCGGCGCGGCGCGGCGCCTATGGCGGAACGGTGCTCTACGCTGACTTTTCGGGCAACCTCGACTCCTGCATCGCCATCCGTTCCATGCTGGCCATCGGCGGCAAAGGCTATTTGCAGGCCGGCGCCGGCATCGTCGCCGATTCCGTTCCCGAGCGCGAGTACCAGGAGTCGATCAACAAGGCGCAGGCCGTCATCCGCGCCATTGAGCGCGCGCGGCAGATGTGAAAGGCGGGGACTGAGGGACTAGGGACAAAGGACTCGGCCCCGCGGGTTAGCCGGATCCGCCGCGCGAAACGGTTTCGCGTTGCCGAGCGTTCCGTTTTACTGCGTCTGGCAATGTCCTACGCCTCGTCTTACGGCCCAATCTGACGTCTTGCAACGTCTTACCGCGTCTTACACGGTGGTCTTACGGCGTCTTATGCGGTCTGACACCCTGCCCTTAGCTTCCGGCCTCCCTACTAGCTATTGGCTACCGGCTACTCCCTGCCTTCCCAACACCTCAGTTCTCCAGTCCCTCAGTCCCTTAGCCCCTTAATCCCAGCCTTTCTCACTCCGCCCCGAAAACCTTGCCGAAGAAATGGCCGAGCTTCCTGAAGAATCCCTTCTTCTTTGGCTTGGAAGGCGCTGCTGCATCGGGAGTTGCACTTGCCGCTGGCGCAGGCGGAGGTGCTGGCGCAGCAGACGCGGGTGCCGGTGCGGGAGCCTTGGGTCGGGCGGCTGCCGGAGCCGGTGGGACAGCCGCGGCGGCCGCCGCGTGTTCGGTCCCGCTATAGGAAAGCGCGGCCATCGCGCCCGGCTGCGATTCCGGAGCCGTTGTCACCACCGGCGGCGCATTTGCCGGGCTCAGTCCTTCACTCTGCGCCAGCGGAAAGGCGTTGGCTTCCATCTCGGGTGGCGGCGGGCATCCGCACGGCTCCTGCTCCTGTTCGTTTACTGTCGACAGGCTGCCGTGCTCAAACATGACACGCTGGCCAGGCTGCACGCGGTAGAGGCCGCCCTCGAACACGCTGGTCACCACCACGTAGGGCGCGTCGTTTCCGGCATTGTCGACGCAGGTGTCTCCGTTTTCGCCCAGCCGCACCCTCACATCGGCCGCGTTGGGTCCGCCGATCAGAATACGGAAGTAAGGCGTCAGCAGCGAGTCGACGTTCTGCTGGCGGAGGTGGCTGGCCGCAAAGCTCATCTCCACGGCGCCGTGATCGAGAGCAATCAGCAGTCCCGGCACGTCACCCACCCGAGCGCCGGCATCGGCCGCCAACTGCACGGTGCTCGCGGCGCAAACGCGCAGGGTGCCGCGGTACGGCAGCGTGACCACCGCGGTTTGCTGCCCTGCGGTGATTTGTCCGCTGGCGGTCAGGAAAGCTCTTCCGTTCAATGCCATGATGGGGCCGGTCACCGAATAGGCCGCGCCGGGAACGGAACGGTCGACGGCAACGATGGCCACGGGCGTCACGTTCAATCGGGGAAACGAGCTTTGCGGCTGGCTCGGCTGCGGCGCCGGAATTGCGGCCGGCTGCGGCGGCGGGGCCGCGGAGGGTTGCGCCGGCGCGGAGTTGGGCGCCGCCGGTTGTTGCGGCTGCGCGGCGGGCGTTTGGGCCGGCGGAGTTTGCGCCCAGCCCGGCGAAGCCGCCAACGCCGCCATGGCGACGATCCCTGACGCGAGCCAACGGCACTCACTCGAAATCCCGGTCTTCAACGCAGACTGCATTCCTTACATATCCAGAAAGTTGCGGATCATCTGATGCCCGCCCTCGGTTAACACGCTTTCGGGGTGAAACTGCACCCCCTCGACAGGCAGGCTGCGATGCCGCAATCCCATAATCACCGTGCGCGCGCCGTTAGCCTCCGCGGTCCGGGCTGTCACCGTCAGCGAGGTGGGCAGCGACTCTTCAGCCACAATCAGCGAGTGGTAGCGCGTGCAGGTGAGCGGCGTGGGCAGTCCTGCAAAAACGCCCTTGCCGTCGTGCTCCACTTTGCTGGTTTTTCCGTGCATCAGCGTCTGTGCGCGCACCACCTGGCCGCCAAACGCCTCGCCAATTGCCTGGTGACCCAGGCAAACGCCCAGAATCGGAATTGGCTTCGGAGCCTTCCGGGCCATGTGCCGGATGAGCGGAATCAGGATGCCGGCTTCGCCCGGCGTGCAGGGGCCCGGCGAAAGCAGGATCCGCTCCGGCTTCATGGCCTCAACTTGCTCGGGCGTGACTTCGTCGTTGCGCCGCACCACCACGTCAGCGCCCAGCTCGCCCAGGTACTGCACCAGGTTGTAGGTGAACGAATCGTAGTTGTCGAGAACGAAAACCATCTAAATTCCAGTGTAGCGCGGGCGAGTGGGGCTGCTCTGCGCGAGGCGCCGAGCGGGAAAAGCGCTTCGGCAGGCGGACAGCCACCAAAGAAGCATAAGTCCTTGCCGTGTTCGAGCCTGAAAAAGTAAACTCCCGATGAACCCATCGTCGATTCAGGAGCGCTGCGATGAACAAACGCGAGAGAGTTGCGCAACTGCTGGCCGGGTTGGGAGCGGCCGTCGCCATGACCGGCGCCGTTCTTCACCTGGTGCTGGGGTATCCGCAGGTTGTGGCCACTCTTGCCGCCTCAAATCTAAGCGCCGAATTCAAAGACGCATTGCGAGCGGCCTTTCTCATGCTTGGGTTCACCTGGATCGCGATCGCAATCGTGGTGCTGATCGCAGCGTTCACGACGACCAAGATACGGAAGGTGATGGTGCTGTTCTGGGGATTGGCGCTGCTGGTGCAGATACCTGTCTGGGTGGGGCTGATGGGTTGGTTCATTGGCAATGAGATGTTCGTCACTGCGGGAGCACTTATCGTATGCGGCGGAGTGCTTTTTCCGCCGGCCTCGGCGCAATGAGCGTGGCCCCGGCCGGCTTGCTGATTCGCCGGCTGGTTCACTCGCCCGTGCATCTTGCGCGCGCTCGCGTGCATCTGCAAGACTGGCCGTAGTTCTTTCCCATGGTTCTCCACTTCCTCATTCAAGGGCGCGTGCAGGGGGTCGGCTTCCGCTGGTTTGTGCAGCGCGAGGCCAGCGAGCTGAATTTGCGCGGCTGGGTGCGCAACACCGAAGATGGCGACGTGGAAGTGGTGGCTGCCGGCGATGCCGGCGATCTCTCCGAACTCCGCGCCAGCCTGAAGCGCGGCCCGCGCGGCGCCCGCGTAGACCACGTCGTCGAGCACCATCTGCAGGAGAACGAGGTGGAAGGCCTCACCTCATTCCAGATTGACGGCGCATGGTGAAAAGGCAGGGAGTAGCCAAAAGGGACTAGGGGAAAAACACCACCGAGACGCGAGCCGATTCGGACCTGGGAAGAGATGAGGGCCCTGGGGTCTGCGTCATAATTTACCGCCATAAATATATAGAGGCCTCTAGGGACGAACATCGGGCACGCAGGCCCCACAAGCCTCAGATGCCTGCCATGATTTGCGGGATGTTTTCTGCGCTCTTTGGCATTTGAGTTAAACCAACAGAAAGCTTGATTGCAGAAAGAAAAGCCTTTCTGCAAAGCGTCGTTCTTCGTTGCTGTAGACTGGCAACAGACCCGCGACAATCTGATCGCCGCTTGTTGAGTATCGAATTATGCCCAAAGAAATCACGTCGGCCCGCATCGAAGATCTGAAGAGACTGGTTCGCACGGTTCCCGATTTTCCCAAGCCCGGAATTCTTTTTTACGACATCACCACGCTGCTGAAAGACAAGACCGGTTTCGCGCAACTGATCGACGCGCTGGCTGCACATTACATCGAGCGCAAGATCGATCTGGTTCTGGGCATCGAGGCGCGGGGGTTTATCTTCGGTCCGGCGCTGGCCTATCGTCTCAACGCGGGTTTTGTTCCCGTGCGCAAGCCGCGCAAGCTCCCTGCTCCCGTGGCCCGCGTGACCTACGACCTCGAATACGGCTCCGACACGCTGGAGATTCACATGGACGCCATTGCGCCCGGCCAGAACGTGGTGCTCTGCGACGATCTACTGGCTACCGGCGGCACCATGGAAGCCACCATCAAACTGGTCAAGCAACTGGGCGGCGTGATTGCCGGGCTCTGTTTTGCCGTCGAGCTCGACTTCCTGAAAGGACGCGATCGCTTCACGGAGTTCGACGTTTTCAGCCTGCTGCATTACGACGAATAGCCACTCCCCTGCACGGCGTACCGCAAAGAGGGAACCACCGCGCCTCCCGGTGCTATTCTGCTTGGCGTCAGTTCCTCCCCCAAAAAATCTTCCCTGGAGGAAACGATTCATGAACATTCGATCGGCAGTCAATGCTGCCTTGTGTCTTTGCGTCGCCTGCGCCATCCTTTGTGCCGTACCCACCGCTGCGCAACAAGACTCGAACCCGGCTCACCAGCCGCCGAAATATCTTTTCCTTAGCACCGTTGCCATCAAGCCGGACATGACGGGCACCTATATCGACAAGGAAAGCTCTCAGGTTCAGGCCATGCGCAACTCCAACGCTCCTGGAAGCTACATCGGCATGATTGCCATCACCGGCGCCCCGCGCGCTCTTTATTTCTCAGGTTATGACTCTTTTGCCGAGATGGAGAAGCGGCACCAGCAAGCGATGGCAGAGGATCCCAAGCTGCGCGACACGCTTCGGGCAGCGGACGTGGATGAAGCGCCCATGCTTGGCGAGGCCCGTCGCAGCATTTACCACTACCGTGAGGACCTGAGCCTGAACGCCGGCGTCGACATTTCCCAGATGCGCTTCTTCGACATCATCCTGTTTCATGTGCGCCCCGGCCACGATCAGGATTGGGAGCACCTGGTGAGGCTGTACGTCAAAGCCTATTCGTCCATCCCCCACGCGCGCTGGGCCATGTGGGAAAAAATGTATGGCGAGGACAGCGACCGGACCTTCATCCTGGTGTCTCCCATGCAGGCGCTGGCAGAAGAAGACCAGGCGCAGCTCGATGGCGAGAACCTTCCCAAGACCGTTGGCCAGGATCAAATGGAAATGATGCATCAGTTGGGCAATGTGGCAATCGAATCGTCGGAATCGATGCTCTTTGCAGTCGTCCCTGAAATCAGCTACGCGCCGGACGCGTGGGTGAAAGCGTCGCCCGACTTCTGGGGCAAGAAATAGCGGCCTTTCCGCGAAAATGCTCAAGGCCCATCCCGCACCGGAATGGGCCTTGGCTGCACCGCGCGTGATCACCGCGAACGGCGCTTGCTATGGTTGGGGCGCATCCTTGCCCATCAAGGCGTCGCGTCTTCGGAGGCGTTTTGCCGTCCTTCGTCCCCGCGAGGCTCCTCCTGCATCATTTGCGTGTCGGCAAACCGGTAGCCCACGTAAACATCGGTCAGCAGATACCGGGGGTTCGACGGGTCGTCTTCGATCTTCTTGCGCAACTGGCGGACGAAGGTGCGCAGGTACTCCACTTCTTCTCGTGACTCGATGCCCCACACCGCGGTGAGCAGCTTGGCGTAGGTCACCACGCGGCCGGCGCGACTCATCAGGCAATACAGAATATCGAACTCCTTGCGAGTGAGGCGTATGTTCTGGCCGCGCTTGCTCAGGTGGCGCTTCAGCGGGTCCATGTAGATTTCGCCGATCTCGATGGGAGCATCTTCATTGCGCAAAGGCGCGCGCACGCGCCGCACGGCCGAGCGAATCCGCGCCACCAGTTCGCGCATGCTGAAGGGTTTGGTCACATAGTCGTCCGCGCCCAGGTCGAGCGCTTCCACCTTGTCCTCTTCGTCGTCGCGCACCGTCAGCATCAAGACGGGAAGCCGCGGCGCAAAGGAGCGAATGCGGCGCAGTGTCTCAATTCCCCCGATGCCGGGCATATTGATGTCAAGCAGCACGGCGTCGTACTGCGCGGAGCGGAGCACTTGCAGCGCTTCCTCGCCCCGCGATGCTTCGGCCAGGTGAAATCCAAGCTCGGCCAGCGGCGGCCGCAACGCCCTGCGGATGGCCGGCTCGTCGTCAACCACAAGAATGCGAATGGCTGTCTGCGTCATCGGGAATCTCCTTCTTTCTTGCCCATCTCCCGCATCCGTGCCCCATCCATTCGCCCGCTCTTTGAGCGAATGGGTGAGGCAGCACGAGGCCCAAAGCTGCAAATTCAAGCGGCCAGAAACCTAGCTCCTCTGCTTCTCCAGCGGTATGGCGGCAAAGAACGCGGTGCCCTCCTGCTCGTCGCTCGTCACCCAAACCGATCCGCCATGGATCTGCGCCGCCCGCTTGGCCACCGAGAGCCCGATGCCTGTTCCGCTGGCACGGCCGGAGTACGTCGACGAGCGATAGTAGCGGTCGAAGATGCGCTCGCGGTCGGTTACCGGAATCACGGGCCCATGGCTGTGCACTGAGAAGATAGCCTCGGTTGCATCCACCTGCACGCGGATGGTGATGGTCGAGCCGAAATTCGAGTACTTGCACGCGTTGTCAATGTACTGGGTCAGCAGCATGCCCATCAGCTCCCGGTCGCAGCTCAGCACCAGCTCTTCGTCGGCGATCTCCAGTGCGACCTTCATGCTGGCCAGCCGGTCCTTCAGGCCGGCCAACACCTCTTCAACCAGTATGCTCACGCCCACCGGGGCAACGTTGACGGCCACCTCGCCCTGGTCGAGGCGGGCAGTGGTCAGCAGCCGCGTGGTCAATTCACTCAGAACGCCGGTCTGCTCGTCGATCAGCGTCACCAGGTCCGCCTGACCGGGCGAAAGATGGCCCATCTCGCCCAACCCTGTCGCCGCCGCACGGATCGCGGTGAGCGGCGTCTTGTATGCGTGGGCCAGGCTGTCGAGCACCGTGGCACGCAGCTGCTCCGTCCGCCGTTCCATCTCAATACGGCTCTCGTTGGCGAAGGCGCGGTAACGATCAAAGGTGATTCCGATCAGTGAAGCGATGGCGCTGTTGGTAAGCGGGCTGGTCTGCCCGCGCACCACCAGGCTGCCCACAGGAACCGATCCCAGCCGCACCACGCGGCGCCCGATTCCGGTTTCCGCATCGTCGTCTGAGGTCTCGAAGTAATAAACGTTTTGCGCCATCTCCTGAGGATCGGAGCTCCAGAAGCCCGCTTCGTACACTTCGTGCAGATCGGCGTCAAACACCGCCACCGATTCCAGTTGAAAGATGTCATGCACCAGTTCAGCCAATTGCGGGCCCGGTTCAGCGTGCAGATTCATCTGCAGGGTCCGCCGCGTGAATTCATACAAGTCCTCCATCTGTCCGCTGCGCGATTTGGATTCACTTGCATGTTCGATCATTCTTGCCGAAAGACGGCTCACGGTAAGCGCTACCAGGACAAAGACGACTAAGGTGACCGAATTCGCAGGGTTGGCCGCCATCGCCAACTGCGCCTGCGCGGTGAACCAGGCCTGCGCCACTACCGCTGAGAGCGAGACCACCACCGCCTGCCAGAATCCGCACAAAAGCGCGGTGGGAACCACAATGAGCAGATAAAGCAGCGTGGCCACGGGAAGCAGCCATCGGAACCAATGGGCGACGGCCGACACCAGAATGACCGCTGCCATGCCCAATGCGCACTCCAGCACGAAAAGAAGGAGCCGCGAGCCGGAGCCGCGCGACCAAGCGAAGCGGATGACCGGCCGCGCATAAACGCTCTGAGACACAGGCACCTACTCTCCATTTCGAGATAAAAGTGGACTCTCGATCGCGCAGCAAAAAGAAGGAATTCAAAAAAACCCAGGCTGCCGGGGCTGAAGCCCATCTGCTCGACCGGGTCTGCGCTCACTCCGGATTCAATTTGCCTGCTGGGTTCCAGTGTTTGAGCTGGGAAACCAAATTTTAACAGTTCCGGGGCTTCCCCATGCTTCATCGCCGTCCAGGGGCCTCGGACCGGTCACTGCGTTCTGACAAGTGCCTGAAAAATCAAATTCTTTATGGGTTCATCATGCGCGATGAAAAACCTTTTGTGTTTTTCATTTTGTCTTTATGCCTTGTTTGCATTACTACTGCTAGCTCGTTTCAGCCGGCAACAACACCGGTCAACCCAGCAACCACGGTCGACCAAGCGCGATTGCCAGCGCGCCGCTGGGAGTCCTTGCGACACTGTGCTCTTAAACTCGTCCCACGGCGGCGCAGGCCGGAGAGTGTTCGAACGCTCCGTCCGGCTTGGTGTGCCTTGCCAACATACACAAAATTTTCTGGAGGTAATTTGCCGATGCATTCACTTGCGAGGGTCACTCTTCAACCGATCGCCGTAGCCCTGGCCTCCATCGCCCTCACGGCCGGCGCGCAAACTCCCACGCCGGCGCCGACGCCGGCTGCTTCAGCGTCTGCGGCCCCGGCAGCCACGCCGGCGGCGCAAACTCCGGCGGCGGCTGCGCCTGCTGCTCC
>JASHYS010000420.1 GCA_030042915.1 Acidobacteriaceae bacterium | reverse complement strand
AGAAGACCGGATTCAAGCTGCTCCTGGAAATTCTGGTGCGCGGCCACGTGCGGTCGATTGCCGAGATTCCGTATGACTTCAGCCCGCGCACCAAGGGCGAGAGTAAGGCCACCGTCAAAGTGGCCTGCCACTATGCTTTGCTCCTGGCGCGCTTGTATTGGGCCAGATTCGGCTTCCACCGGCGCCGCGATCCCGCGCAGCTGGCTTCGCAATAGGTCTCTGACCGTTCAATTTGTGGCTGCGAGCGTCGTGCTGTCCCACCCATTCGCCCAAAGAACGGGCGAATGGATGGGGCACGGAAGTTTTTTTCAGGCGGTCAGGGAATTGGCCTATTGCGCCGCTTCGACAACCGGCTCCCGGGCTCCCCGCTGGACGCTGCGCAGCGGCTTCTTTTCTTTGTCGAGCCCGCGCAGCTGATACACCGCATAGCAGACCAGCATGAGCAGCAGAGGATCGAGCGGGCGCATATCGTACGGTTCGGGATGAGAAAAGTAGTACGTGACGGGGAACAGAAAGAGCGCGCCGCCGTAACGGATGGCCTCAAATGGCTTTTGACGCCACGCCAGAAAGAGACCGAAAACACCCAGCAATGTGAGGCAGGTGGCAAACGGTATGTTCGCCGGATCCATCGGCTCCAGCTCAAGATACTCGCGATCGAAGCTCCAGTACCCGGTCCAGAGATAGGCCGCTCTGCGCAGGCTCATCTTCACGAACTCGAGCCGATTCGAGTGAATGTAGGCTTTGGCCTGCTCGAGCTTGTGATTCATGTAGGCCACTTCGCCCATGGTGTCGTAATCGGCCAGCTCCTGCGGATCATGCAGCGGATTGAGGTCGTCGCTCGTCCAGCGAAGCTCATAGCCGTTGTTGCCCATCCATAGCTCCAGGCCCATGTTGCCGCGCATGGGAATGAAGCGGTGAAAGACCATCGCATTGCGGATCATCCAGGGCGAAAGGGTAGCCACCAGCGCCAGCGAGGCACCTGCACCCGGCAGAATCCAGCGCTTGCCCTCGCGTGCCAGCCGCCAGCAGGCCAGGAGCATGAGGAAGGGGACAACCAGCAATCCCGAAGGCTCCGTGAGGCCGGTGAGGCCGGCAAGAAGACCGAACCCGGCCCACAGGCGCAGACGCGGGGAGTTTTCCATCTCCTGCGCCAGGTAGAGCAGCCAGCAGAGACCGAGCAGCAGCAAGTGCGTACCCCACGCCCAGGCTGCCGAAAAGTAGATGCCGTAAGGAAAAACCGCCCAGCCCCAGACGGTCCATTTCGCAACGCGCTCGCCAAAGCTGCGACGGGTGAAGAGAAAAATGGGAATGCAGGCCAGCGAGTTGACGACGCAGTCGAAGATATGAATGGCGAGAATTGAGTGGGCGGTGTGAACGCCGAATACAAGAAAGAAAACCGCGACGATGAGGGGATAGACAGGCGGCAAACTGGCCGCAGGCTGGCTGGAAAGAAACGAACTGCCGAATCCCTTTCCCGCCACGAGTGCTTCGGCAACGTTACCCGGCTCCCAAGCATGGATGTGGTCGGCATCCATGAGGTTTTCAAAGTTGGGCAGCGGGATGACGGCCAGGCGCAGCGCAAGCGCTACGAGAATGACCACGGTAAGAAGCCGCACTGTCCTTACGCTGGGTTCTGTTGGGTGCATGGGCTGATCTGAAGCACTATTTTAGACGTTTGGCGGAGAAAGATCATTGGCAACGCCAGGGCTGAACCATCCGGCGGCCAGCTCAGCGGCGAAAAACCCGAATTACGGAGGGTGGAAAACGCCGAGCAGGCAGAATCAACTATCCTGAAAGTGCGCGCCCCGGAGGTCTCCCCAATGCTCTCCACCGCAGTTCTTTCACCCGCTGAACCCACACCCGCAGAAGAGATTGCCGCCGCCATCGAGAATATTGGCGCTTTGCACGATCTGCCGCTTGAAGATCGCCTGTGGCTGGCGCGGCATGGCCAGGAGTTCAAGGCCAACCCCGGCGAGATTCTTTTCGAGGAAGGTGCTGCTGCCGAGCACATGGTGCTCATCCTCAAGGGCGAGATTCATGTGCGGCGCCAGCACTCGGGGCCGATGACGCTCTTCGTCGGCCGCACCGGGCAGATGACCGGCGTGTTGCCCTTCTCGCGCATGAAAGGCTACGGCGGACAGGGATTTGCCGTTTCGCCGCTGTGGGCGCTGCTGATTCACCGCTCGCTCTTCCCTGAAATGCTTGCCGCCATCCCTTCGATGAAGCAGCGCGTGGTCTCGGCGCTGCTCGACCGCGTGCGCGAGGTAACGCGCATGGAGCAGCAGGCTGAGAAGCTGACCGCGCTGGGCCAGCTGGCCGGCAACCTGGCTCACGAGCTCAATAACCCCGCGTCGGCCGCGCAGCGCGCCGCTGCCAGTCTCGTGGCTGCTTTGCGCGCCAACCGCGCCGGCCGCCTCAAGCTTCTCAGTCTGCACCCCACTGAGGAGCAGGTTTTGAAGATCGAAGCCTGGGAAAACAAGATACTCTGCCGCACCGGAGAATCACTCGAGGTCCCTGAGGAAGGCGGTGCGCTGGGCTTCATCTCGCGTGAGGAATCGCTGCGTGCGTGGCTGAACGCGATCGGCTGCGAAGACGCGTGGGAGGTGGCTGCACAGCTCGCGGAGCAACGCGTGACCACCGAGGATCTGGATGAGTTGCACGGATTCCTCAACAACAATGCGATCTGCGTCTCGCTCCAGTACTTTACCCGCTATCTGCGCTCCTCGCGTGCGGCCGAAACCATCGTGAACTCCACCGCCCGCATCTTCGATCTCATCGTCGCGGTCAAGGACTACTCCAACATGGACCGCGCCCCAATTCTGGAGGTCGACGTTCCGGCCGGGCTCGACGCCACGCTTCAGATGCTGAGCTCGCGCATGAAGCACGTGGAAGTGGAGCGCGATTACGAGCCGAATTTGCCGCGCATCAGCGCCTATGGCGGCGAATTGAACCAGGTGTGGACGGCACTGATCGAGAATGCGCTCGATGCGCTCGGGGACCAGGGCAGCCTGAGAGTTGCCTGCCGTCTTGAAGGCGACATGCTGCTGGTGGAGATCTGGGACACCGGTCCAGGCATTCCTCCCGAGCTGCAGGAACGCATTTTCGAGCCGTTTTTCACCACCAGGCCTCAGGGCAAGCTCGGCCTGGGCCTCGACAACGCCATGCGCATCGTGCGCAAGCATCGCGGCCATTTGAGCGTGAAATCCGAGCCCGGCTCAACCTGCTTCCGCGTGCGCCTACCGCTGGAGCAGCT
>JASHYS010000419.1 GCA_030042915.1 Acidobacteriaceae bacterium | reverse complement strand
CGGCGCGCGATCGTCCAGCGGGGTAGACGGAAGCAACTGATAGTTGAACCTGTATGACCGCACCGGTTCCCCCGAGTCGAAGCGGTCGTTCCAATTCAACTGGTAGTCGAGGGACTGCGCGTCCAGCGGCCGCTCCTCAAAGTCGGGATAGGGGTAGGTGCTCATACCATGAAACGGCATCTGCGCCACGGTGAATGGCGTCGCATCCCACCAGTCCATGTCTTTCACATAGCCATTGGCATAAAAGAAGTAATCGCGCTTCCAATGCGGCGGCAGCGCGGGCAGATTCGCTGCGTCGAACTCTGCCGCAATCTCCTCACCGCTGCCAAATACAACAAAGTGGTCGCTGATGTTCTTCAGAAGCGGCGTCACATCGCCCCTGCGCGTGTAGCTGCCGCGTTCGCGCTGGAATGGCCCACTCAGGCTTACGAGATTGTAGTCGAAGTCCAGATCGCCGGGGCTTGCGCCTTCAATCTGTTTGGGAAAGCCACGAAATCGGAGGGTCGCGCCCGACAGCGGAATCTCCGTGGTGCGCGCCGTTGCGTTCGCACTTTGGTCGATCAAAACCTGGTCCCAGTAAATCTGCAGATTGGTCATCAGCCGGATGCGGCGCGTGCCCGCGGGCAGCTTACCCGTCAAATCCACCACGATGGTTCGCTCCAGCCCGGCGGGAAATCCCGCGTCGCCAGGAATTCGCTGCCAGGTTCCGTCCGGTAATTCGGCCTCAACGTATGGCGGAATCTCCTTCAATCCCGCCTGCCAGGCCGCGTAGAGCGAAGTCGCGCTGAAATAGTTCACGTAGCCGGTCATCAGCAGCCGCAAAGGCGCGTTGGGCTTGATCTCGCCCAAGTCGAGCGTGAGAGCATGCAGGTTGGCGAAACCGTCGTATGGCAGCGCCGTAAAACCGCTGGCAAACTTGTGATCGCGCCGGCTAAGCACGCTGAGCACATCGCGCCCTTCACCGTCCCACGCACCGAGAGGCAAACGCGCGCCCTCACTCGCCACCACGCGGCCTGTGGCGAATGGCGGATCGTCGAGAAAGCGCTCATCGGGATTTACGTCTACATCGTCGGGATGATCGACCGCAATCATGCGCAGCTGGTCGATGTAGTTCACCTCTTCCATCGGCTCCATAAAACGCGCGCTTATTTTGCCGTTGACCAGCGCCACATTGGCGCCATCCACCTTCACCCACTCGCCGGGATTGGGTATGTTACGCCGCGTGGGCGTGAACCAGTGTCCCACCACCGCCGCGCCGATCACGTCGGTGACGAATTTGTAGCGTTGACCATTCCACACAAACAGCACCGGGCACGAGCTGCCGCGCCGATCGGCTTCTTTCATGGCAATCACGCGCGTGTTCGGCAGGTCGATCTCATCCTGAAGCACACCGGTGGGCCATAGGATTCTCAGCAGGTCGATGCCCGGCGCAGTGCCCAGGCCCACAAGAATCTGCGGAGGCGCCTGCGTCTGGTAACCCGAAGCTCCGGCGAGCTCCCATTTCTGCCACAGCCCATTCGCGAAAACCTCTACCTTCACGCCCAGCGCGGTCTTGTTATCTGCAAAGCCGGTCAGGTCGAGGCGCGCAAAGTGATTCTTGTTCGCTCCCACGTTGCGCAGCAGCACTGGCGGGGCATTCTCCTGCGTCACAATCAAATCGGCAGCCCCGTCGCCCTCAACGTCGGCGGCAATCAGTCCGCGCGGCGCAGTCAACCGAATGTTGTCCAGGCCTAGCGCGCGGCTCACATCTTCGAATGTGCCGTCTCCCCGGTTGCGCAACACGCGTACCTGCGAGCCGGCTTTGGTTTCCACAATCGCAGCCAGGTCGATCCACCCGTCGTTGTCGATATCGATCGGCGTCAAGCCCCATCCGCGCACCGCGTCATGCAACGGTAGATCCACGCGCTCGAACCGCCGCCCGATGTGGTTGGGATTCTCGACATTTCGCCACAAGGTCAGCCCCGGCGCACCGGCGTGCGTCACGGCCATATCCATCCAGCCGTCCTTGTTGTAATCCAGCACCACGATGCCCGACGTGGCCGGCAGAGTGACACCTTCGTAGAGCGGCTGCGTGGGATATTTGCCCTCGCGCGGATTCACGTAAATCAGCGGAGCCGGTCCATCGCCCGTCACCGCCAAATCCACCGCGCGATCGTTATTAAAGTCGGTCAGGATTGCCGAGGCCGTCGTGCCGCTTCCGCCCAAGCCCGTCGCATCGGTCTGCTCGGTAAACGTGCCGTCGCCGTTGTTGCGCCAAAGCGCGTTGGGCGAGCCGCCGTCCTTCATAGGCGAACCCGTCAGTAACAAGTCGAGATCGCCGTCGTGATCGTAGTCCACGAACGTAATGCCGGAGGGGTGGTTGCGCGACGCCAGCCCCGATCCCGCCGTCACATCCTTGAAATGCCCGTGGCCGAGGTTGTGGAACAGCAGCACCGCATCGTCCATCGCGACGGCCAGGTCATTCAACCCGTCGCCGTCGTAGTCGCCCACGGCGCACGCCACCGCGTGGCCGCTCGCTTTCAGCCCGGCCGCTTGTGCGTCGAGCTCCTCAAAGTTGCCTCCGCCGCGATTGTGCAGGACGCGAATAGCCTGCTCTCCCGTTTGCATCAGAACCATATCCATCTGCCTTGATCCGGTCACGTCCATCATGCAGGCACCGCCGGTGGTGGTGAAGGTACGCGTCGCAGATGCGGAACCCATCGGCTGCGCAACTAAGCGCACCGGGATCATCGTCCGCTCCACCGTCTCCGGCTCCTCTACCGGCGTCGCTGTGGAGTAGCGGCCCTGTTCGCCGTAAGCCAATCCCAGCGCCGAAGAAATCTTGGTGCTCGTCAAATGCTGAAAGACCTTGAAGTGCTCCCTCGCCTCCGCGGTGCGGCCGGTACGTTGCAGCGACCGCGCGAGCCCGAACTCAGCCGATGCATGCAGCGGATTGATCGTCAGTGCCTTCTGAAAGGTCGCAATGGCGTTATCGTACTGGCCCATTTCCTGGTAGCAGGCGCCCTCGAAATATAAAGAGTCTGCGTCCCGCGGATCGAGCTTCGCTGCCTGCTGAAAGCTGGCCAGCGCGTCGGCCAGCTCGTTGCCTGCGTGTTGCGCCAGGCCAAGGTTGTACCATGCCTGCGGGCTGTTGGGGTCGAGGGCGATCGCCTTGCGCAATGCCGCTTTGGCTTCATCCAGCTTTTGCAAAGTGAGCAGTGCGATGCCCTCATTGACGGCGGCCTGCGCCAGCCGCGGATCCTTGCGCAGCGCTTCGGCGAAGCTTTCGGCCGCTCGCTCAGTAAACTGCTGGCCCATCAGCGCCACGCCGCGATTATTCAACCGGATTGCCTCGGCGTTGAATGGCGCTTGCGCATGCGCACCTGCAGCCGCACCCGCAGCAAAGATCATCGCCAGAGCCCAAAGCCTTCGCATGTTTCTTTTACCCATCGCTGCAATGAGGGGATCTGCGAACCAATCCAGTGTACGGTAATGTGCTTGAGGTTGATGGAATCGCGGTTACGCGCGAACTGGCTTCTCCTTTGGCTTGACAAGTAGGCTCGAGTTCTGATGTGATCGTTGCGATTCGGGCAATGGTTCAATTTTATCCTTGTAACAATCGATTGTCTGTCACGATCGCTGGAGACGCCCGAGCTCGCATCACGAACGGCTTGGACCGGAAAGTGAAGGACGCTATGTCACGCTCTATTCTTTTATCGTTCGCAGCTGTTGTTTTTCTTTCTATTTCTTCGGCGGCGCAGGACGCTTCGAGCGCGCAAGTTTGGTTGACTACCGTCGATCGGTCGGCCCTGCTCGCTCCACAGTCTGCGCCCCTCCAATTTGGCCCTCCTGTCGACAAACTTCCAGCCGTCACGGTCAACGACATGGAACAGTATCAGGCTATCGAAGGCTTCGGCTTTGCTCTCACGGGCGGAAGCGCGCAGCTCTTGATGCGCATGGCGCCAGGGCGAAGAGCAGCGCTCCTCAACCAGCTCTTTGCAACGGAAAACGATGGCATCGGTGTCAGCTACCTGCGCGTGAGTATCGGATCCTCTGACATGAACGATCACGTTTATTCCTATGACGACATGCCGGCGGGTGGCGCCGATCCTGAGATGGCGAATTTCAGCCTGGCGCCTGACCGCGCCGACGTTATTCCCGTGCTTAAGGAGATTCTCGCCATCAACCCTCGCATCAAAATCCTTGGCTCGCCTTGGTCCGCGCCCGCCTGGATGAAAACCAATGACGATGTGAAGGGCGGAAGCCTGAAAACGCAATACTACGGGGCTTACGCTCAATACTTGGTGAAATATATCGAGGGCATGAAGGCCGAAGGCGTCACCATCACCGCGATTACAGTCGAGAACGAGCCGCTAAACCCTAAAAACACGCCCAGCATGGTCTTCTTGGCAGCGGATGAAGATGCTTTTATCGGCAAATACCTGGGGCCGGCGTTCCAAAAGGCCGGAATCACCACTGAAATTCAGGTCTACGATCATAATCCCGACGTCACGTCCTATCCGCTATCGATCCTTTCCGATCCTGCCGCCAGCAAATATGTATCCGGAACCGCATTTCACCTTTACGGGGGCGACAGCAGCGCGCTTAGCGCGGTCCACGACCAGTATCCGAATAAGAACCTCTATCTGACCGAACAAATGGTCGGCGGCCGACCCGGTGGATCAACCATCGATATCGCCGAACCTGTCAGCCGCGTGCTCATCGGTGCCACGCGCAACTGGAGCCGCAACGTGTTGCTCTGGAATCTGGCTGCCGACCCGCATGCCGGCCCCCACACGAACAACGGCGGCTGCCCGGTTTGCTTCGGCGCCATCACTCTCGACGGTGACAAGGCGACCTTTAACGAGGCCTATTACGCCCTTGCGCATTTTTCAAAATTCGTGCCGCCCGGCTCCGTACGCATCGGATCGAGCCAGATGGACCAATTATTCACCGTGGGTTTTCTCACTCCCCAGGGAAAAGTGGTGCTGGTGGCAGCCAACACCGGCAACTTCGAAACGAAATTTCAAATCCTCTATCACGGCAAAAGCGTCACTGCTACTCTGCCCTCCGAGTCGGTGGGCACGTACATGTGGTGACCACGCACAGGGAGCGTCGCATAAAATGAAGTTTCAGAGCCAAAGCGAGACCAGGAGATGGGTGCCTCAATGAAAGATGGGACATCCGGCAAGCGGCGCAGGGAGGGTGCGGATTCTCGCGACGCGCGGCCGGTGAGCCTGAAGCAATTGGCCGAACATCTGGGGCTGAATCCAGCCACCATTTCGGTCGTGCTCAACGATGTTCCGGGGCGGTCGAT
>JASHYS010000418.1 GCA_030042915.1 Acidobacteriaceae bacterium | reverse complement strand
GAGATTTTCAAAGAAACCTGGGACGAAATCGCAAAATCTGGCGGCGCTGGCTTGCCGACTCGCTAGCTCGCGTTCAAATCCACCAAGCCCTCGGGCAGCGCCATCTCTATGCGGCGGGCGTCGAGATCGATGCGGCGCAGGTAGCTTTTGGCGAAGGGAACCAGGACTTCACCCGCGGGCCGTCGGACGATGAGCAGCGGAACGGGTCCGGCGGTGCGGTCGACGTCAGCGATGGAACCGACGGGCGACAGGTTTGCGCCCGATACGTCGACGAGTGTGCAGCCAATCAGGTCGTCGATATAAGTTTCGCCGCCGGCGAGCGCGATTCGTTCGGCACGAGGGACGGCAACGTAAAAGCCGGCGAGGCCTTCGGCCGCTGAAATGGAGTCAACACCGGCGAAGTGCAGGACGATGCCGCCCTTGTGAAGCCAGTGGTTGGTGAGATCGATCGGGCGAGCCTGCGGGAGATCGGACGTGGCCTCCCAGGTCTCAGAAGCGAGACCTGGGGAACCCGCGGAGGGCACGAGCCACAGCCGTCGCCGCTGGGCGAATTTTTCAGGAAAATCGGTGAGAATGTCGGCGAAGACCTCGCCCTTGCGGCCCTGCGGGCGCCGAATGCGCGCCAGCCCGACCCACTCTGCGGGTAGTTCAGGCAAAGCTACCTCTGCAACCGGCGCGATACCGGGAGCAAGCCGGGCTTCATTCCTCGTCGCCCTCTTCAAGGATGTCGAGCGTGAAGCGATGCCGCAACTTCATGCTGACGGCTCCGAGGATGATGCGCACCGAGCGAGCGGTGCGACCCTGCTTGCCAATGACCTTGCCTATATCCTGCGGCGCGACGCGAAGCTTGAGAACGGTATTTTCATCCCGGCTCACTGATTCGACGGCGACGGCTTCGGGTTCATCCACCAGGGCCCGTGCAATTTCACGGACCAATTCATCAACCTGCACCATATCGACCTGGGTCATGATCTTGCACCTGACCTTTTGCGTACGCGACCTGGCGACACTCGGCCGTGCGCGAATAGTACCATGTAAAGCCTCTCAGAGCAAAAGCATAAGAGGCGCTGGTGCCGGCTGTGTGCTAGCTCACAATGTCGGAGTGAAAAATCAGGCTGCTGCGGGCGGATTCGCCTCAACCGCAGGCTCGGCAGCCGCCGGCGCCGGGTTCCTGGTGAGGAGTTTCTCCACGGTGGGCGAGAGCTTGGCGCCCACGCTGCGCCAGTAGGTAATCCGCTCGTGCTTCAGGTCGACCGTGGCCGGATTGGTGCGGGGGTTATAGGTGCCGACCACCTCGACCGAGCGGCCGTTGCGGGCGCGATCCTTCTCGATGACGACTACACGGTAATAGGGCTGCTTGCGGGCGCCAACGCGCGCCAAACGAATCATGACCACGGTAAACGAGTTCCTTTCGGCTCTAGAGCTTTTTTCGAGAAGCGTCGGGGAGGATTTTGCCGCCGCAAGCGTGCAACCGCCTTCGGCGCAACAACGGCCAGGCAACTGCGCCCGGCCGCACACATCACGACATCTAAGTATCGCCGATGCGGGGCGTTGGAGGCAAATAGGGAAGAGCAGGGAGCAAGCAGTTGGGAACAGGGAACAGAAAGCCAGGAATAAGCTGAAAGCTGATAGCTGAAAGCTAAACGCTAACGCCTGCCGCTGTTAAAGTATCAACGAAACGGCAGTTTCCCGAGGCCGCGTAGCGCAAATCATGAACCGCGAATACCACGAATGGGACTCAAGCCGGCTGGGACGGACCATGGAATTGCTGGTCTTCGGCCATGCGGGCTTGCCGGTAGTGGCATTCCCCACTTCAGGCGGGCGCTTCTTCGACTTTGAAGACCGCGGCATGGTGGGGGCGGTCGCGGACCGGATCGATTCCGGCGCACTGCAGCTGTTCTGCGTTGACTCGACCGATCGGGAGAGCTGGTATAACCAGCGGATTTCTCCGCGTGGGCGCATCGTGCGCCACCAGCAGCACGAGGAGTATGTGCTCAACGAGGTTGTGCCTTTCATCCGCACAAAAAACCCCGACCCCAGGCTGGTAGCGGCGGGTTGCAGTTTCGGCGGCTACTACGCGGTGAACCTGGCGCTGCGACATCCCCACATCTTCAGTGGATTTGTTTCCTTGTCGGGAGTGTTTGACCTGGCGCGCTTTCTCGATGGCTATTACGACCAGGATTGTTATTTTCATTTGCCGACACATTACCTGCCGCGGCTCGAGGATCGCTGGTATCTCGAACGCTTTCGCGCCAGCCGCTATGTGCTGGCCACAGGGTGGGACGACCCGTGCCTGGGAGAAAATCAGGAACTGGACCGCATCTTGAGCGCGAAGGGAATTCCCCATGAGTTCTCGATCTGGAATGGGGCCAACACGCACGATTGGGCGACCTGGCAGAAGATGATGCGGCAGTACCTTTGAAAGCAGGGAGCGAGGGAGCAAGGGAAGCGCAAAAGCGATCAGCTAAAAGATAAAAGCTGTATTGAGAGGGGGAACGCAAAAATGAGTCAGGCGAATCCTTACGACAAGTTTCTTGACGGGCGGCCCATGGAGACGATCCTGGCCGAGACGGGCAACGCGATTGCCGAATATCTTGAGGTGATTGGCGCGGACGAGGCCAAAGTCGCGCCAGCGCCGGGCAAGTGGAGCGCGGCAGAGATTGTGTGCCATCTGGCCGATTGCGAGCTGGTCTTCGGGTTCCGCTTGCGGCAGACGCTGGCTGAGAATAATCCGACCATCCAGCCCTTCGATCAGAACAAATGGGCCAAGATCTACCCGGGCGTTCCCGCCAGCGAGGCACTGGAAACTTTCTCGGCGCTCCGCAAGTGGAACCTGCGCCTGATTCGCGCCGCGCTGCCTGGCGCGGCAGGCAGAAAGATGACCCATCCCGAGCGCGGCACCATGACCTTTGAGACGCTTGTGGAAACCATGGCCGGCCACGACCTGAATCACCTTGGGCAGCTGCGCAAGATCGCCGGCAAGCCTGAGGGAACGACGGCTCGCTGACTTGCTCCTGCGGTTTCGTTATCCCACCCTTTGCGCAGAAAGCGCGGAAAGGATGGGGCGACCAGGCGACGGCCGCTAGCTCGCCGTCTTCTTCAACAGCCACGCCATATGCTGGCCGAGCGTCTTCATGGTCTGGATGCCTTCAACATCCTTCTCCACATCGCCTTTTTCCAGGCCGATGCCGATATTCCAATACGACGAGCCGGGCACAATCATCTCGCTGATGAAAAAGAAATGATTCAGCGAGTCGAAGACGTGGATGGCCCCGGCGCGCCGCACGGCCACCACCGCCGCGCCCACCTTGCGGCGAAACATGCCCCCGTTGGCCTTGGCCACCATGCAGGCGCGGTCCATCAGCGCCTTCATCTCCGGTGACATGTCGGCCACGTAGGTGGCCGAGCCCAGCAGGATGCCATCGGCCTGGTCCATTTTCTCGATGTACACGTTGCCCATGTCGTCTTTTTGTGAGCAGCGCCGGTCCTTTTTCCTCGAGCACTCGCGGCAGGCGAGGCAGCCATGGATTTTGGCGCCGCTCATCTCCACCAGCTCGGTCGAGATGCCTTCCTTTTCCAGTTCCTTCATCACGTAACGCAGCAAGATGGCCGTGTTTCCGCCCTTGCGGGTGCTGCCGTTCAGTGCCACAACCTTCAGTCCGGTCTCATTCATCAATCCGACTTCCTTTCCCCTATTCGATCAAACCGTCCATTCTGCACCGAGAGGGCCGGATGGGTCTGTGACGGGGAAAACTCTCAAGAAATAAGGGAACCGCCGGGAACCTTTTTCGGGGTCGCGGGGTCAAAGGGAATAGCGTCTGCGCATACGATGGCGATTCTTTTTGCAAGAATCGCCGACACTTCCGTTCATCTGTCGGGGGATTTAACTCTCCCAAGGAGGAGTTATGCGCGGATTCTTTGTTGCCTGCCTGTTGTCTTTTCTTTCTTTCGGCGCGCCGGCCCAGGGACCCGGCGCTGCGCCCGCCAAAATGCCCGCATCGGGCGCACAAGCTGCCGCGGCGCGCGACACCTTCGAGCTGCCGGTGCGCAAGGTGGTGCTTTACAAGAACGGCGTGGGCTACTTTGAGCACGCCGGAACGGTCAACGGCAACCAGCGCGTGACCGTGGACTTCACGTCGGCGCAGTTGAACCATGTGCTGCAGTCGCTGACGGCGCTTGACAGCAAGGGCGGAACCATCGGCGCGGTGGGCTATAACTCCACGGCACCAATTGAGCAGCAACTGGAGTCGCTGTCGCTGGGCCTGAAGGATGACTCCGACACGGAGACTGTTTACCAGGCTCTACGCGGCCAAAGGGTGGAAGTGACGGGCGCGGGCGCGGCGTACACCGGCCGCCTGGTGAACATTGAATCGCGCACCGTGACCGACAAGAATGGCAACTCCTCAGACGATCACTACTATCTGATCGTCGCATCGGATTCCGGCGCGCTGCGCACCGCAGAGATTACCGACGCGCTGAGCGTGCGCATGCTCGACCCCGCGCTCGAAAAGCAGTTTGCCTCGTATCTCGAGATCATCGGTTCGGCGCAGAGCGAGCAGGGGCGTCATTTGACGCTCGAAGACCGCGGCCAGGGCGAGCGGCAGTTGCAGGTGAGTTACATCAGCCAGGTGCCGGTGTGGAAGTCGACCTACCGCATCGTGTTTCCGCGCGAGGCCAGCGCCAATGCCACGGTGCAGGGGTGGGCGGTAGTGGACAACACCGTGGGCGCGGACTGGGATAACGTGCAGTTGTCGCTGGTAGCGGGCGCGCCGCAGAGCTTCATCCAGCCGCTTTCTGAGCCGCTCTATACCGATCGGCCGACGATTCCTATTGCGACGGTGGCGCAGATCGCGCCGACCACGCATGAGGCGGCCGAAGGTAGGGATTTTGACAAGATCCAAATGGCAGCAAAGCTTAGTGCGGAGCGGGTGCCCGCGATGCCCGCTCCCATGTCCATGGCATCGCCCGGCGCCGCCGTCGACACAAATGGCCAGCTTCGTGGCCGGTCCGATCGCTTTGCCGCCGGCGCGCTCGGCAGCTTAGCTTCGGGCTCGGGCGGGGGAATCGGCTCCGGATCGGGCAATGGCTATGGGCCGGGTGCGGGCTGGAACGTTGGCGGCGGCGTGTACCGCGCGTCGGACGCGATGCGCGAGGGCGACGTCTCAGCCAACGCCTTCGATGACTTTTTCGAATACGCGCTCACGCAGCCGGTCACCGTGCACAAGAATCAGTCGGCCATGGTGCCCATCCTGCAGCAGGATTTGCCGGTGAGCCACGTGACACTGTGGAGCGACAGCCATCCCACGCCGCTGCGCGCCATCTGGCTCGAGAACTCGTCGAAGCTGACCCTCGACTCGGGCAGCTTTTCCATCTTTGAAAACGGCGAATTTGCCGGCGAGGGACTCCTCGATCCCATCCATCCCGGCGAAAAGCGCCTGCTCTCGTACGCTGTCGATCAAGCGGTGCGTGTGCGGCGCGGCGATTTCTCCTCCACGCGCACGCTGCACCACGTGGCCATCCACGAGGGCGTGCTGGTGGAGACCACGAGCGAAATCACCGACGCCACATACGTCGTCACCAATGCCGCCGATGAGTCGCGCGGGGTGGTGGTGGAGTACGCACGGCGCCCGCACGCCGAACTGGTCTCTGAAACGAAGCCCGACGAGACCACAGCCACGGCGTACCGTTTCCGCGTGCCGGTTGACTCGCACCAGACGGCGAATTTGCACGTGCGCGAGCGCGCCAACCTCTTTGACCGGGTGCAGATCGGGACGCAGTTCAGCAACGGCGACATTCTGGTAACCATGGGCAAGTATTCGCCCGATCTGGCCCAGGCGCTGAAGCCGGCCATCGACGGCGAGACGGCGCTGGCGGACCTGAATCGCAAGCTCGCAGAGAACAGCGACCGGCAAAAGACTCTGGCGGATGACGAATCGCGCTATCGCGAGAATTTGAAGGCGCTGAAAGACAGCGCCACGGCCAAGCGCTTTGTGGACGAATTGAACCAGGCTGAAGATCAGATTGAGGCCGCGCGCAAAGAGCAGATCGATTTGGAAAAACAGCGCGACGAGGCTCAGGCAAAGCTCGACGGCATTCTGGCCAAGCTCACGCTCGAGACCGATCTGGACGTGGTGACGTCGAAGACAGGGAATAGCCAGTAGCCAATCGCTGAGAGCTCGCAGCGAGCGGCCGACAACGGAAAGAGAAAAAGCTGTGGAAGGCTCGTCACGGCGCGCGTCGTACACTGGAGCCTTGGATCGCGTTGCGCTGGAAGTTGCGCGGCGCGGCGGAGGACCCGGGCATGAGGAAAATTGGCGTGCTCTTCGGCTGGGAAAACAGTTTTCCGAGTGCCCTGGTGGAGCAAATTAACGCGCGCCATGCTGCCGGCATATTGGCCGAATTCGTTCAGACCGGCGCCGTGCTCGCAACCCAGGCTCCACGCTACGCGGTAATCGTCGACCGCATCTCGCACGATGTTCCTTTTTACCGCACCTTTCTTAAGCATGCCGCACTCAGCGGAACCGCCGTCATCAACGATCCCTTCTGGTGCTCGACCGACGACAAGTTTTTCGAATACGCGCTGGCCACGCGCCTGGGTGTGGCAGTTCCGCCCACGGTGCTGCTGCCGCAAAAGGAATACGCTCCGGGAACCACGGCGAAATCGCTGCGCAACCTGGAATATCCGCTCGACTGGGATGCGGTGTTTCAAGCGGTGGGCGAGCACGGTTTTTTGAAGCCGGTCAATGGCGCCGGCGGGCGCGACGTGCGCGAGGTGCACACCAGGAGCGAGTTTTTCCGCGCCTACGACCAGTCGCGCAACCTGTGCATGGTCTATCAGAGGGCCATGGAGTTCAGCGAATACTATCGCTGCTTTGTGGTGGGACGAAAGAAGGTGCGCATTATGGCCTACGACCCGCGCCGGCCGCATGCTCAGCGCTATTTGAAGAACGCGGCGCGGGCCACGAGCTTCAGCGCGCGCAAGCTGTTTGCGCGTATGGAAGAGAATGCGCTGAAACTGTGCCGCGCGCTGGGCTACGACCTGAACTCAGTGGAGTTTGCGGTGGAAAAGGGAGTGCCTTACGCCATCGATTTCATGAATCCGGTTCCCGATGCCGATGTGAATTCGGTGGGGCCTCATCATTTTGAATGGATTGTGAGGCAGACTGCCGAATTGGCCATCGCCAGAACCAGAAGCGCCGTGCGCGCCCGCGCTCTGGAGCGGCCGGCGCTGCTCGAAGGCAAGGCTGCGCCGGCAAGACGCGCCAAAAAGAAGCCGGTTGCGGCGACGCATGAGCGTGAGGCGCTCGACCTTATGCTGGTTCAACCCTGAGCCGCGGAGGAAATGTCTTCCGCCGGCGGGGCCACACTACCTGGCTCCGCTTCCCATCGCACGCCGCAAGCGCTGCTCCACATCGTCGCTCCAATAACCGCAATTGAGCTCGAAGAAGACTGAAGTGTAGGGGATGGTCATCACAGTTTTGATGATCAGGATGCGAAAGACCTGCGCCGACTGGTCGAGCCTGGCGATGATCTGTTCGTGGAGAAGTTTTTGCGCAGCGGTTCCGGCGAGCGCGTGGAGGCTGTTGCGATAGGCAGTGACACCGGGCGCGTCGGCCTCGGCGACGTAGTCGAGCTCCTCGTCGAGATACAGGTTGGCGCGGACGTGCTTGCTGGCTGCGATGGCATCGAGAACTTTGCGCGCGACCTCAAGGTGGCCGGCGCCGGAGACGATGGTCTCAATCCCCGGCTTTGACTGCGCGGGATAGGCCGAATCGGCAACCACAATCCAGTTGCGATGGCCGAAGAGCGGCAGCAGCGTGTGCAGTTGGTGCTCCCATTGCGGATTGGTGAGTCTGGGCGTGTCGGCCATGGCGGCTTCCTCGTTGGTCAGTGGACAGATAAAAGCTAACAGTTCATCGCGGAGATCGGCCAGAGTGGGATCCCACCCTGACGGCAAGAACAAGAGCGCCGTCAGGATGGGGGCACCGCTTTTCCCTGCTGGGTCGATTCTGCAACCGCGAGCGTAGAATTCCATCTGATAAAAAAGGCACAGGAGGCAAGATGATCTGGCGGGTGGGGTGTGTTTTGCTGTTGGTGGGGGTCATCGCAGCGATTATGGTGACGCGGACGACGAAAGCTTCGGGCGGCGGACCGGTTCCGGCGCCAACGACGGACGACGCACTGGCAGGCAAGCCGGGAAGGGCCAAAGCGGTCTTCGCCGGAGGGTGCTTCTGGGGTACGCAGGGGGTGTTTGAGCGGCTGAAGGGCGTGGTCGATACCACCGTGGGCTACTCGGGCGGATCGGCCGCCACGGCAACCTACGACCAGGTCACGACGGAAACGACGGGTCACGCCGAATCGGTCGAGGTGGTCTACGATCCCGCGCAGATCACTTATGGCACGCTGCTGCGCATCTTCTTTTCGGTGGCGCACGATCCGACGCAACTGAACCGGCAGGGGCCGGACGTGGGAACGTCGTATCGCTCGGCGATTTTTTACGAGAACGACGACCAGAAGCGGATTGCGCAGGCGTACATTGCGCAGCTGGACGCGGCGCACGTGTTTCCGCGGCCGATTGTCACCGAGGTGACTCCGCTCAAAGGGTTTTATCGCGCGGAGGACTACCACCAGGATTACGCGCTGCACAATCCGGGGAATCCGTACATCCTGGTATGCGACCGGCCGAAGATCGAGGCGCTGAAAAAGGAGTTCCCGGATCTGTTTGTGGAGTACACCGGCAAAAAGTAAGTCGGAGGCCGGGGGCAGCCCTTTTCGACCGGAGCATAGGGCCGCGCCGCACTACGGAACCAGGATGATTTTGCCGCCCAGGCCGCCTTTTTCGGCGAGGCGGTGCGCCTGCTGAATGTCGGCGAGCTTCATGGTGCGCGCGATGGGAATGGTGAACTCGCCGTGGGCAACGTCGCCGGCAAGCTGGGCGAGGCGCGGCGCGTCCGATTGCACCCACATGTGAGCGGTCCGGATGGGATAGTTTTTCGCGGCGTCCGGTATGGCCAAAGCAGAACCGAGCACGCCGCCGGGACGAATGGCCTTGAGCAGGTTCTCCAGGGTCGCGCCGTCAACCGTGTCGGCGATGGCATCGAGGCCGGAAAGTTTTGCAATTTCGTTCTGGTCGTCGATGGCCACAACGCTGCCGGCCTTGAGCGCAACAGCCGCGTCTTTTTCGCGCGCGCGCACTCCGGCAAGAACGCGGGCTCCAAGCTTGAGGGCCACGTGCACGGCGGTGCGCCCCACGCCGCCCAGGGCGCCGGTGACGAGCACGGTTTGCCCGGCACTGAGTTCGACGGCGCGTTCGATCAGTTGCGCGCCTGTCAGGGTGACGAGCGGCAGCGCGGCCGCCTGCTCAAAACTGAGCTCATCGGGAATGAGGGTCAGGTCATCGGCGTTGACCGCGACGTATTCGGCGTAGGTGCGATTGGTCAAGGCCATCACGCGCATGCCTTTTTCAAAGCTGGTTACCTTGCTGCCGTATTCGTCCACTTCGCCCGCCAAGTCGCGGCCCAGGATGACAGGAAGCTGAACCGGCATGCGGCCTTTTGCCGCGCCGCTGCGAACCTTGTAATCGATGGGGTTGACGCTGGTGGCGCGCATGCGCACCAGGACTTCGTTGTCGCCGTAGGTGGGTGTGTCGGTGTCTTCGTAACGGAGTTTATCGGGACCTCCGAATTCATACAGCAGGACTGCCTTCATCGAATTCTCCGGCTACTGGATTTCGTGGTGCGAAATGCGATCGGAGCCCGGTGAGGATGGGGCGCCGGCCAGCCGAAAACGGGTCCCGGTGGATCGGCGCGCCCTTGAGCGTTTGATGAGGCGGCGGCGTCTTCCGTTCCTGTGAATCTGAAATTCCAGCGCTGCAGCTTGCCGAGGATTGTCTCCGGCTGGTAGCATCCGGCCCATGAATAAGGTTGCACCATTCCTCTGGTTCAATTCGAACGCCGAAGAGGCGGCGGAGTTCTACCTCAGCGTTTTCCCGCATGCGCGCAAGCTGAGTGAAATGCGCTCCAAGGGCGTTGGCCCCTGGCCCGTGGGGCAAATTGCCACCATCACCATCGAGATTGAAGGCCAGGAGATGGTCTTTCTCAACGGCGGGCCCGATTATCAGCTCAATCCCGCCTTCTCGTTCTTCGTTCGCTGCGACTCGCAGCAAGAGATCGACGCCTATTGGGACAAGCTGGTGGAGGGTGGCAAACCCCTGGCGTGCGGCTGGCTCACTGACCGCTTTGGACTGTGCTGGCAGATTGTGCCGCGCAATATTCAGGAGCTGGTCAGTCATCCCAAAGCCATGGAAGCAATGATGGGGATGATCAAGATGGACTTGCCAGCTCTGGTTGCGGCCGCGCAGGAAAACTAGAGCTGATTCGGGCTTAGTACCAGAACTTCACCTTTGGCCATAGCGTGTCGAGATCGCCGTGCAGACCGCGGCAGATAAAGATCGGGCCGCGCTCATACGGCTCCAGGTAGGGGTTTGTATCCTGCGTGAATTCCTCCACTGAGTCGAACTCGCCTTCGAGTCTTGCGCGGCTGTCGCCAAATACGATCATCACCTTGCCGGTGTATCCGCGCGGTCCCCAGAGGAAGTAGTTCTGGTGTCCGCTGATGGCCTGCGGCACATCCGGCCGGTACACGGTCACCGCGCTGGCGTCGCCGTAGTTGGTGGTGAAGATTCCCGCCTGTGCGCGCTCCTGCACAGGTAAAGATAACCAGGCCGCGGCCAGCAGGTCAGCCTTGTGCCGCCAATCGAGCATGTCGGCGTCGTACTGGGGCAGCGGGGCCGTGGCGCTCGTCTCCAGTTTTGGCGGCTGCACGTGCAGCCGTTGCTGGTAAGCCAGGATTGCGGCAGGCGGCAGCACGGGCAGGACCAGCGGCAACAGAAACGCGATGAGCAGCGCATCCAGCGCCACATAAGCCGGCGTCAGTCCATGCCGCCGCCAGGGTTTTTTGAAAACGGCGTCCCAGGCCGCGGCGCCCGCCGCGAAATACAACGGATAAATCGCTGCCAGGTAATAGTCCTTGGCGTAGAGGAAGATCATGAGGGGCAGATAGAGCACGTAGGTCACGCCCAGGAAGCGGAAGGTTTTTGCCGCCCGGCTGAAGAGCAGCCACAGAACGCCACCGATCCACAGCGGCGCCATCATGGGACCGAAGACCACCATCTGGTTCACCACAAATGGCAGCGGTCCCACGTGCACGTTTTTGCCGTCGACCTGATTGTTATGCAGCAGCTCCAGCGTGGGCCAGTGGCGATGCATCTGCCACAGCAGATTGGGCAAGATGAGCAGAATCATCAGGGCAAAGGCGATCGGAAACCATTTTGAAGCCAGCACCCGGCGTTGTTTGGTGAGCAGCAGAGCCGCCAGCAGGCTGACCAGAAAGAAGACCTCGTTCCACTTGTTTTCCAGGCCCAGTCCCGCCGCTCCGCCCAGCACCAGCCACCAGCAGGCTGCTGCGCGGCCGCTCGCAATTCCGGCATCAGTCAGCCGTGCCAGTTCCATCAGCGCCAGCGCCACCGTCATCCAGAAGAGGGGCTCAAAGGTGCTGGTTGAATAGGTGGCATCGACGCCCATCACCATCGGCGCCAGTAGAATGCCGGTCATGGCCAGGGCCTGCGCCCAGCGCGAAGCGCCCATGCGCCACGCCAGTACGCCGGTCAGCGCGACTTCAGCGGCGCCTGCCAGCGAGGCAAACGTCCGGAACAGCGCCAGCGATCCGAAGCCGAAGAGCAATTCCGCAATGCGTGCCACCAGCGGAATGATGGGCGGCTGATCCACGTACCCCCACGCCGGATGACGCCCGCAGACAACGAAGTACAGCTCATCGCGGAAGACCTCATAACCGGCGTGCTGCATCGCGATCTGGCACGCGGTCGCCAGGACGTACTTCAGCAGTCCAAACGCCAACGCCAGCCAAATCGCGCTCCTGAGCGATCCGGCGCGGGACTCCGCCGCAACGGCTGTTGCGGTCTTGGCCGTGATGAGCTGCTCCGAAGGCAAATTGTTCTCCTTGATCGATCCTACGCAGCGCGTGCCCGCCTGGTTCCTGCGATTGGCTTCTCCAATGCGATCTGCGGCGGGGGCTCTACACGGATTGAAGGCCCGCTTTACGCGCCGGCGCGTACGAGCAGACTGGTGATGTTGTCGTTGCCGCCGGCGTTTTTGGCAGCGGTCACCAGGCGGCTGCAAAGATCCTGCAAGGGAACGTCGAGCCGGAGCAGGGACTCGATGAGCGGGTCGGAGAGTTCGCGGGTCAGGCCGTCGGAGCACAGCAGGAAAAGGTCGCCGGGCTCAATCTCAAGCTCAAAGACATCGGGAGTAACCAGGCCTTGCGTGCCCAGGGCGCGCGTGATCACGTTTTTGAAGGGAGAACGATCGGCTTCGTGGCGGTCCATTTGGCCCATGCGCACCTGTTCCTCCACCAGCGAATGGTCGAGGGTGATCTGCTGGAGCTGGCCGTTGCGCAGGCGGTAGCCGCGGCTATCGCCCACATTGAACATCCAGGCGTGGCTGTTTTCGACCAGCAGGGCCACCAGGGTGGTGCCCATGCCGCTGAGTTTCTGGCTGCGCTGCGCGCGCGAGTAGATGGCCTCGTTGGCGGCGACGACGGCCTGTTCTGCGGCGTGGGGCAAGTGCGCTTCAGGCGAGCGGTCAGTGAGCAGGCGCATCATCTCGCGGACGGCGAGAGAGCTGGCGATTTCGCCGGCAGCGGCGCCCCCCATCCCGTCGCACACCAGGTAGACACCGTGCTCAACGGAATACCCAAATGCGTCTTCGTTGGAGGGGCGTTTGAGGCCGCGGTCAGTGACCGCGGCAGCGCCGTAGTGCACAACAGCCGTACTCAAGCAAAAATCTCCCGTTGCCCAGTGTACTTGAAGACGGGGAGTAGCCAATAGCCAGTAGGGTGTAGAAAAGGCAGGGAACGAGAAGACAGGGAGTAGCCAATAGCCAGTAGCTGACGGCGAACCGCTAATGGCTAACCGTGGATAAAAGCCGAGAGGGAAAAACGAGCGAGGCCATGGGCAGCTTTTGGATTTCTTGGCAACGGGCCACGAGCCATCGGCTATTGGCTGTTGGCTATTGGCTGCTGGCTTTCGGCGCCGGCGGAGGTGCAGGAAGGTCGAAAACCTGGATGGCGTCGCCGTTGAGGAGTGCCACGCGCCGACCCGAGGGAGAGATGGCTACGTTGCCGCCGGCGTCGAGAATGGGGCTGAGTGGCGAAACCAGCGCGATATCGCCATTTACAGCGTCGAAGATGGTCACCGATTGCTCCTTGACCTCGTCGCTGTCGAGTGGAGCATAGGAGTTGACGGAGCGAGTGACATCGAGAGTGGCCACGGCCAGGCGCGAGCCGTTGAGGGCTACCGTCAGCTGCGGCCAGACCTCGGTGGCAGGGGTTTGCGAGATCCAGAGGACGCGGCGGTCGGTGTTCATCGCCTCGATCCTCGTCTCTCCCGATGATCCGCAGCCGATGGCGACGATTTCGCTTTCGGAGAGGAAGTTGTCGTCGGGCTCGCAATTCGAGTCCAGGTTGCCCAGCATTTTTGAGCCGCCTGAGAAGAAGCTCAGGTTGAGCTGCCATTGCATGCCGCGCCCGCGCAGGTTTTCGAGATAACCGACGGAATTGATGGGCAGATGGACGGCGGCACGCACGCGGCTGACGAGCATCACCTGGCCGGAATCGCGGCGCAGGATGCGGACGACGAGCTCGGGGTGGTCACCGCTGCCGGCAGAAGAGTCTTCGTCTGTGGTGATGGTGGCTGATGCCGTGCCGGGGCTGGCGACCTGGCCGGGCTTCAGGGATGAGTCGGGCTCGGAGGACGAAGCCACGGGCTCGCGCGAATTGGTGACCATCAGCTGCTGCGCAGGATCGAGTTCGAGCCAAAGTAGGGGACCGGGGAAGTCGAAGAGCGGCTTGAGAGCGAGCGAGGCGTCGCCCTGGAGCAGATTGTCGCGGTCGCGCAGGAGAAAATGGCCGTCAGAAAGCATCCAAAGGTAGCGCACGCGGTCGTGGACGGTCCACAGCGCCTCGGCCGAGACGGCGCCCTGGGGAAGCGTGAGGACGACCGCGCGAATCTGGCGCTCCTCAGATTCCTCGTCGCCATGCGGGTCGCGATGCATGAGGCCGGGCACGCGAAACGTGAAGAGGAGGCGGTTTTCGTCGAGGAAATCCAGCGAAACCAGAGAGTTTCGGGCGCCCAGGTACATGGGGCCGGGCGCGGTGAAACCGAGCGGTTCGATGGGAATGGTGAAAACCGGAGGCAGAGAAGGCTTGTCGGGGAAGTGGCTGACAATGAACCGCTCCTTCACCGGCGGCGTGGGTTGAGGAGACGCAGGGTGTTGCGCCGGCGCGCGGGGCGCGGCCAGCGCCGCGGCCAGGGCCAGGGAAACGGCGGCTGCGCGGATTGTTCGCGCATCGGCTGCCGATGAAATCTCAGGCCCGCTCGCCATCGAAATGTATTTTCGCCGATATTGCCTTGGCGCTGGAAGTCCGCCCGGCGATGGGATGGGGCGCGAGGGAGCGTATGCGAGAGTAAAGGGATGGCGCGGCAGGCAGTGGCGAGCGGGCAATTTCGAATTCTGGGGTACGGCGCGTGCGCGCTCGCCGGCACGCTGTGGGGCACCGGATTTTACTGGGGCAGGCTGGCGCTAAACGAAATGAGCGTGGAGTGGATGGTGCTCTACCGCTTTTTCTTTGCCTGCCTGGGCATGGCGCCGGTTATCTTCAGGCCGCGGCGGCGGCTGACGCGCGATGAGATGCGGACCATGCTGCTGGCCGCGGTTTTCGGCGTTCCCATCCAGTTTCTGCTGCAATTTCACGGCCTGGCGTTGACCACAGTGAGCCACGCCTCGCTGATGGTGGGCGCGATGCCGGTGTTGCTGGCCGCCGGCGCGGCGCTATTTGCCGGGGAGCGGCTGGATGCGGTGGGCTGGCTGGCGCTGTGCGCATCGACGGTGGGCGCGGCCATGGTGGTGCTGGGCGGCAATCGCGAGACCACCGGGCGCGAGACGCCCACGCTCGAGGGCGACGTGCTGGTGATCCTGTCGCTCATTGCGGCGCTCGCCTGGATTTTGCTGAGCAAGAAGCTGTTGCAAACGCACAGCGCACCGGTGGTGACGGGTTACACCATGTATACAGGCGGCCTGATGCTGGCGGCATGGATTGCGGGCTCGCTGCTGCTGGCGCCATGGACGCACGAAAGCCTGGAGCCGATCCCTTTTGCCCACGTGAGCGCAACGGCCTGGACGGCGCTGGCCATCAGCGGCGTGATGTGCACGGCGGTCACCACCGTCTTGTGGAATTGGGGGATCCATCATGTGCCGGCGTCGAGGGCGGGCGTGTTTTTGAATATTGAGCCCGTGGTGGGCTCGGTGCTGGGCGTGGAATTGCTGGGCGAGAAGCTTGGCCCCTATGCGTGGCTGGGCGGCGCGCTGATTATCGCTGCGGCAATTACGCTGACCACGCGTGGGCATGAGGCGCCGCCGGCGGTGGTGTTGGAATGATGCAGAGAGCAAAGAAGCAAGAGAGCGAGGGAGCGAGCGAGCTGCCCGCGCGCGATCACGTGGTCCCGACTCGGAGCAAGCGGCGCGACTGGATCGAGATCGGCATCGGGTACGGTTTGATCATGGCCGTGATATGGTCGCCACGCCCGCTCCAGCGCGTGCTGTGGATTGTTGCCGTGGCCGGTGTGGCCATCCTGGTGTGGCGATCGTTTGACGGATGGGCGCCGATGGGCTTTCGCGGGGAGAACTTTTGGCGCTCGCTGTGGATTGCGGGCGCGGCCCTGGCGCTGGCTGGAGCAGCTATCGTGATTGCCGCGCGCATGCGCACGCTGCTGCTGCCCAATGGGCCGCTGGAGTTTGTGGAGGCGTATCTGGCCTACGCGGTGTGGACGGGCGTGCAGCAGTTTCTGCTGCAGGGGTTTTTCCTGCTGCGGTTTTTGCGCGTGTTTCCCAATCATTGGATGGCGGTGACGTTTGCGGCCGTGCTGTTTGCAGCGGCGCATCTGCCTAATCCCGTCCTGACGCCGATCACGCTGTTATGGGGCTTTGCGTCGTGCGCGCTGTTTGTGCGCTACCGCAACCTTTATCCGCTGATGCTGGCGCACGCCATTCTGGGGATTGCCGTGGCGATCACGATTCCAGGGCATGCCGACCATAACATGCGCGTGGGTCTGGGCTACCTGACCTACAATCCCCATCACCTTTACAGGCACGGACACCGGCCGGCGCGCTAGAGGGTCAGCGAGTTAGCGCAGTGAGCGAAGTTAGCGGGTCAGGCGCTCCTGACCCTTTCGGGCGACGAGTCTGACCCGAATGTCACCGCGGTAAAGGTGACCAAAGGAAGAGATTCAAGCGGTTTCTTCTTGACTGGCGAAGTGACGCCCTCCACACTCAGACGTCAAAGTCTAAATAAAGTAAATTGAGCCGGTCATGAAGCATAGAGTTCTCGTTCAGATGATGCGAAACGTGCTCGCCACGCGGCGATCGAAGCGCCGCGACCTGATCGAGCTTGCCGTTGCCTTTGGGCTGATTCTGATTGTGATCTGGACGCCACGGCCCTGGCAGGGCTACTTCTGGGTGATTACAGCGGCCACGGTCCTTTCTCTCATTGCCGCCTCCTTCGACGGCTTTCACGCGCTGGGCCTGCGCACGCGCAACCTGGTGCAGTCGCTTTGGGTGGTAGGAGCGGCCCTGCTTTGCGCGGGCTGTGCGGTGCTGGCAGCCGCGCGGCTGCACACGCTTCACGGGCCCACGCAGTTACGCCCGCTGGTTCAGTCCTATTGGCCCTACGTCCTGTCGTCGATGTTGCAGCAGCTGTTGCTGCAGGGATTCTTCCTGGCGCGGCTCACGCGCCTTATCCCCCGGCCGCACTATGCAGTGCTTGCCGCGGCAGCATTGTTTGCCGTGGCGCACCTCCCCAATCCCATACTGACCGTACTCACCATGGTCTGGGGTTCTCTGGCCTGCTATCTCTTCATGCAATACCGGAACCTGTACACGCTGGCGGTTGCGCACGCCATCCTGGGGATCACCATCTCTCTGGCGATTCCCGGGCCGATGATTCGCAACATGCGCGTGGGGCTGGGGTATCTGCTCTATACGCACCATGCCAAGCCGCCCGTTCATCGCAACCATAGCGACCAGATTGCATCCACGGTGGCGTGAGTGACCGCCGAAGCGCCTACGCGGCGTTGTGCGCGCCAGGCGCGACCGTAAAAGATGCCGGCCAGGGCGGCCAGCAGCACATAGCGCCAGTTGAAGCCGGTGGTGCGCTTGTTGAAGTGCGCGAGACCGAAGAGGCAGGCCGTGAGGAAAAGGGCGCCGTAGCGGCCGAGGCGCTTTTCGAGCAGATTTTGCAGCCATCCGCGAAAGAAAAGCTCTTCAGGGACGGCAATAAAGAAAAACGTGAAGAACCAGGCTGAGGCGATGGAGCCGATGCCCGGCCAGTTGC
>JASHYS010000417.1 GCA_030042915.1 Acidobacteriaceae bacterium | reverse complement strand
CTGCCATTGTTCACCAGGTAGACGTTGCCGTTGGTGTCGGTTTCGAGCGCCTTGGCGCCCTCACCGCTAATCGCGTACTGATCGGCAACGACGGGGCCTCCCGCTTGCGTGTTGGGCACGGCGTAGGTGCCGTTGTAGAGAACTCCGTAGTAGATGGTGCCGTTGCTCTGGTTGACCGCGACGCTAGCCAGAATGTTGTCGTAGCCGCCTGCGCCGGAGCCTGCGTTGAACGTCTCGAGCACGGTCGCAGTGGAGGCAAAGCTCTTGTTAGTCGCCGACCACGGCAGCTCGGAGAGAGTCGAACTCTGAGCGCCCGCGTTGGTGGTGTTGTTGCCACTGCTTTCGAGGTAGTCGGCGTCGGTGAAGAAGAGATCGTTCCACGGATCGAAGGCGATCTGGCTGACGCCGCTGGTGTCGGAGTAAAGGAGGGTTCCGGCGCCGGCGGGCTGGCAACTGGTGTTGCACTCGAAGATGTAACTCGCGCCGGAGGTGGTTTCACTGGGTTCTGTGACCATATAGAAGTTGCCGGCGGGGTCGAAAGCGATGGCGTGGAGGCCGGAGTTTTGCCCACCGGTGGCCGCGGGGCTGGAGGGGTAAGAGACAAAGGTGCACTGTGCGGTGTCCTTGGTGCCACCCTGGCAGGCGGCTGGCGCCGGCGACGGGGAGTCGACGAGTGCCGCGTAAGTGCCGTTCCCAAGATACGGCAGCTTGTAGATGACGTTGTTGTAGAGGTGCGAGATGTAGAGGTTGTTGCCGCTGTCGATGGTGATGCCGCCGGGGCCGCTGAAGGAGACAGACTGATTGAGGACGCCGGTGTTGGCGTTGATGAAGTCTACGCTATTGAGGTATGTGGTTCCGACGACAATCTGGCCGTCCTGGGTGATGGCAAAGCTGCCGCCCGTTGGGTTTTCGCCGTCCGTATAGGCTCCCGAGCCATAGATCCACTGGAACTGGGTCATCAGCAGCGAGGGCACGCCAGACGCAGTGGCGTTGGAGATGACGATGTTTTTCGTCACTTGTGGCGCGGCGCCGTAGAGTGAGCCACTGACGCTACCGCCCGCTTGATTGGCGTAAATGGTGCACGTGCCGGTGGCGATGAAGGTAGCGGAAGTGCCATTAAGAGTGCAGACGCTGGAAGTGGAAGTGGTGAAGGTGACAGTGAGACCTGAAGGACCTGGGGGCGTGGGCGAGGTCACGGTGGCGCTGAGCGTGATGACCTGGCCTACATAACCTGCGGCAGGTGGGTTAAAGGTAATGGTCTGCGCAACGGCGGCGGAAGCCGATGCGGTGCCGGAGATGGCCACGGGAATGGTCAACGACGGGGTACCGACAAGGATGTCTGCCGTATCGCTATAGGCTCCGGGAGTGGTGCCCGCCGGAGGGGCGAACTCGGCCGTGAATGTGCACAGATTGCCCTGCGATCCGCTGCTCGACCCGGGCGTGCAGCCGTCGGTCCCCGGCACGTTCAACTGGAAGGTGGGGAAACTGGCGGGCTCGGTCACGTCGGCACCTGCGACATCGCCCAGCGTCGCCGGCTCATTCCCGGAGTCCATCAGATCGACAGTGCCGGTGTTGTTGGCACCGTCGGCGACGATGCCGAGGTCGATGGAGGCGCCGGAGGTCGAGTTACGCAGAATGGCGTTGGCGGTGACGCCGCCTGAGCTGGCCACATACAAGTCGCCCAGCGAATCCATCCACAGCGAGTTCGTGGACGGAGAAATGGTCTCGATGGTGACGGCCTGGGACGTGTTGAACGCTCCGCTCAGGTAGGGAATGCGAACAATATTGGCGCTGGCACTGTCGGCGACGATGATGCTGCCGGAGGGTTCGGCCACCACGCCTACGGCCGCGGTTACGCCAGGAGGCGTGACGGTGGTGACGACACCGGTGCTGGAGATGACATAAATCAGATTATTGCCTTCGTCGGCTACGTAGAGGTTGCCGGCGGAATCCACGAAAAGGGCGTTCGTGGTGTCGATTACGAGCGGAGTGGACGTGCCGTTTTCGATGGCCGCTTGAGCAAGGGATACGCCGCCCCCCCCGGAGAAGTTGTAATACACGACGCGCTTATTTCCCGTGTCGGAGATATACAAGGTGCCATCGGGGCCAAAAGCCAGGCCAGTTGGGGATGACAACGTAATACCGCCGATGGATAAAGAAGACGGGATGACGGTGGCCTGTGTTCCGGCTACAAATGCGCCGGCGGTGCCGGTGTTGGGGATCTGAACCACGTCGTTGGCGCCACTGTCGGCGACATACAGATTGCCATTGGCGTCAAAGTCCAACGCGGAAGGTTTCGTGAAGCCTGAGCCGACGGCAGTTGGTGTCGTGGACGATGTGGAACCGGCGGGATACTCGAAGACTTTGCCTGCGCCGGAATCGGCCACAAACACATCGCCTGCCGGGTCGGCTACGACGGAGGTCGGGGTGGTGAGTCCCTTGGTGTACGCGGTGGAGACGCCGGGATCTACGTTGGCCATGGCGCCCTGGCCGACTCCTGTCAAGATTCCAACACGTTTGGCGTTACCGTTGGTCGTGTCAGTAACCGTGAGCGCAGCGTTGCGCTCACCCACCGCCGCGGCCGAAAAGCTAAGGCTGAGGGAATAGGACACGCCTGCGGCGGCGCTATAGATGCCGGACGCGAAGGTTCCGTTGCCCCCGCCGAAAGGCGTTGAGCAACTGGTGCCGAGCGTGGGGGTAAACTCCGTGGTCGATACGCCGAACTCGGAGGCGGCAATGGTTAAAGTTGGTGGGGAGCTGCAGGAGTCGCTGTCGTCGATTACCGTGCCGCTGGCCGTGGTGGCCGCGCCACCGATGGTGGTGGATCCCATCTGGAAGTTTTGCACGGGGAGGAAGGAGACAACGTCCTCGCTGTTGTAATTCATCTGGTAGAAGTTGCCCAGGGCATCGAGGGTCATGGCTTTTCCGCCGAAGGTCGACACCTGGTACATGGCGCTGGTGGTGGGCCCGCTGGAACTATTGGGGATAGCAAAAATGCCATCGCTGTTGGTGGCAAAAAAGACGGTGCCGTTGGCGCCCACGGCCACGCCGCTCAAGCCGTTGTAACCGCCAATCGTGGTATAGGTTTCGACCGTCGTTGGAGTCGATGAGGAACTGTAGGTTCCTGGCGAGGTAGGTTGAATCTCTTTCAGGTTGCTCACCTTCCCCGTGTTGCCGCCATTGTTGGCGCCGTCGATGAAGAAGATATCGCCCCAGGGGTCGACCGCAACCGCGCCGATGTTGGTGCTGCCGTCGGTGAAGATCTGAACCGCCGGATTGGTTCCTTTTCCGTCAGTCTCGGACTGGCAAGCGGCGTCGCAAACCCAAATGGTGTTCTTGGTGCCTCCGTTCGCGTCGGCAGTGACGATGATGTCGCCTTGCGGATCGAACGCCATGCCGGCTATGCCGGTTAACGTCTGGAGATTGGGCGCGAAGACGCACGCCGCCGTATCGCTGGTGCCGCCGGTGCAGTTGGCGGTGGGAGCCACAGTGTAGCCCGCGTAGGCTCCGGTCGATGCGTTGAAGGGAAGCTTGTAGACGACGCCGTTGTACTCAAACCCGATATAGACGTTGCCGTAACCATCGACCGCAGCGGCGGATGAATTTGCACCTGAGCCGGAGGCGAGGACGGTTTCGGTTCCCGACGGCGTGATTTCGAGGGCGTCCTGATTGCCGGTATACCCGTCGCCGACGATCACATTGCCGTTGGCTCCGACGACATAAGTGCCGCCGAGAGGCGAGGCACTGCCGTCCCAGCCGCCGCCGTATTTGCCGCCGAGGATGCCGACCTGTGTTGGCGCGCCTGTCATGACGATAGTGGTCTGCGCGTTGGCGAGTGCTGCAGAGAAGAGAGTGAGGGCAAGGAACAGAACCGCGATTGTTCCCGCCGCGAAGAACCGCACTGGACTCGTCAATTTGTTCAAAAAGGTAGCTTGCATTCCACTCCCTCCGATCTGGTGCACTTTGATTTCGGAAACCGGCTGCGTTCCGGTTTGTTCCCCGTGGGGCGTTTCCTGCTTGAGGCTCGCGCTGCTCTATGCCTTAAGCGCCGTCA
>JASHYS010000416.1 GCA_030042915.1 Acidobacteriaceae bacterium | reverse complement strand
GGTAGCGTCGTACATTCCGATCGACGATGTGCAGCCCGTGCCCTGGGTGGCGGAGAATTCAGAAGCATCGGTGCCCGAAAACGCGAAGGCCAGGGTAGCAGCCTGGGCCGGGCAGTACAAGATGCCGTTGTCCACCGCGGTGACGGAAGCGGTGACCGGCGCGCCATCATACTGCGCGTTGGGGACAGTCAAGTTGTTGAGCAGAATCACTCCAGCGGTGTCGTGGCCGGCGAATGCAGTTCCGGCAATGGTTGTGCCGCTGCCATAGTTCACGAAATAGATATTGCCGTGCGCATCGAGTTCGAGCCCCTTTGCGCCCTGACCGGATATGGCGTACTGATTTGCCATGACCGGACCGCCTGCTGCCGTGTTGGGAATGGCCCAGGTGCCGTCGTTTTCCACTCCGTAGTAGATGGTGCCATTGCTTTGATTCACGGCGACGCTGGCCAGGATGTCATCGTAGTTGCCACTAGAGGTGTTGGTGAATTGTTGCAACAGTATGGGCATTGCGGCAAAGCTCTTGTTGGTGGCCGAGTAAGGCAGCTCCCAGAGGGCCGAACTTGAAGCGCCTGCATTGCTCTCGTCGTTGGAGCCGCTTACGAGGTAGTCGGCGTCGGTGAAGAAGAGATCGCCCCACGGATCGAACGCGACCTGGCTGACGCCGTTGGTGTCAGAGTAAAGCACAACTCCGGTGCCTGCGGGCTGGCAACTCGTATTGCACTCGTAGATGATGCTCGCGCCTGAGCTCGTCGAACCGGTGCTGGGCTCCGAGACCATATAGAAGTTGCCGGAGGGGTCGAAGGCGATGGCCTTGAGTCCGCCGGAATTCGGGGCGCCGGAGGGGTAGGAGACAAAGGTGCACTCTGAGGTGTCGCTGGTGCCTCCCTGGCAAGCCGGCGGCGTAGTAGTTCCGCACGGCGCAGTGGAGAGCTGGCAGTCGGTCAGGGTGGTGTACGCGCCCTTCACAAACGGCACCTTGTAGATGGTGCCGCTATAGAGATGCCCGAAGTAGAGATTATTGTTGTTGTCGACGGTGATCGCGGCAGGACCATTGAAACTCACGCCGCCCGGAGGGTTGGTGCCATTGGTGATCAAGGTTCCGGTCTGGGTGTTGACGAAGTAAACTGTGTTGCCGTAGGTACTGCCGAAGACAAGTTCGCCGTCCTGGGTGACGGCGAAGCTGCCGCCCGCAGGAGTCTGGCCGTCAGTAAAACCGCCCGAAGTAAGAGGCCAGAGCCACTCGTGCTGGGTCATGAGCAGGGACGGCACACCGCTTGCGGTAAGAGTGGAGACGGTGATATTTGCCGTCACCTGCGGCGCGGCGCCGTAGAGCGCACCGCTGACGCTGCCTCCGGCCTGATTGGCGTAAATGGTGCAAGTGCCGGTCCCGACGAAGGTGGCGGTGGTGCCATTGTTGCCACTGAGGGTGCAAACGCTGGAAGTGGAAGTGGTGAAGCTAACCGCGAGCCCCGATGGACCTGGTGGCGTGGGCGAGGTGACAGTCGCGCTCAGCGTGATCACTTGGCCTTCATAGGCTGTGACGGGCGGGGTCCAATTAATGGTCTGTGCCACGGCGGCCGATGCCGACGCGGTGCCGGAGATGAGCACCGGAATCGTCAACGACGGGGTACCGACAAGGATGTCTGCCGTTCCGCCATAGGCTCCGGGGGTGGTGCCTGCCGGAGGGGCGAATTCGGCCGTGAATGTGCACAGATTGCCCTGCGATCCGCTCGACGAGCCCGGAGTGCAGCCGTCGGTCCCCGGCACGTTCAACTGGAAGGTGGGGAAATTGCTAGGCTCGGTCACGTCGGAACCGGATACATCGGCCAGCGTAGCCGGCTCATTCCCGGAGTCCATCAGGTCGACAGTGCCGGTGTTGTTGGCACCGTCGGCGACGATGCCGAGGTCGATGGAGGCGCCCGAGGTTGAGTTGCGCAGGATGACGTTGGCGGTGACGCCGCCAGAGCTGGCGACATACAAGTCGCCCAGAGAGTCCATCCACAGCGAGTTCGTGGACGGAGAAATGGTTTCGATCGTGGCCGCCTGGGAGGTGCTGAATGCTCCGCTCAAGTAGGGAATACGGACGACATTGGCGCTGGCACTGTCACCGACGATGATGCTGCCAGAGGGCTCAACCACCACACTTGCGGCTGCGGTTACGTTGGGAGGCGCCACGGTGGTGACGACACCAGCGCTGGAGACGACGTAAATCAGATTCTTGCCTTCGTCGGCTACGTAGAGGTTGCCGGCGGAATCCACGAAAAGGGCGTTCGTGGTGTCGATTACCAGCGGAGTGGACGTGCCGTTTTCGATGACCGCTTGAACAAGGGATACGCCGGCCCCACCGGAGAAGTTGTAATACACAACGCGCTTATTTCCTGTGTCGGAGATATACAAGGTGCCATCGGGGCCAAAAGCCAGGCCAGTTGGGGATGACAACGCGGTTCCACCGAATTCTGAGAAAGACGGGATGATGGTGGTCTGGGTTCCGGCTACAAATGCGCCGGTGGTGCCCGTGTTGGGGAGCTCAACCACTTGATTGGCGCTGCTGTCGGCGATATACAAATTGCCGTTGGCATCGAAAGCCAGCGCAGCAGGTTTTGTGAATCCGGAACCCACCGCAGTCGGCGTCGTGGACGATGTGGAACCGGCGGGATACTCGAAGACTTTGCCTGCGCCGGAATCGGCCACAAACACATCGCCTGCCGGGTCGGCCACGACGGAGGCCGGGGTGGTGAGTCCCGTGGTGTACGCAGTGAGGACGCCGGGATCGACGTTGGCCATCGCGGCTTCGCCGATTCCCGCCAAGGCCGTCACTCCGCCGACGGAGTTGGTGGAATCCGTAATGGTGAGCGTTGCGCTGCGTCCGCCTGCCGCCGAGGGCGTAAAGTTTAGTGTGATCGGGAAAGATGAGAAACCTGCTGCCATGAGCGGTCCAGCGCTGAATACTCCGTTGCCTCCGCCGAATGCCGTCGAACAAGTGGCTCCAGCCGCGGCGGTGAATTCGGTAGATGTCACCCCGAATTGCGTGACCGAAGAAGTGAGCGTGGGGGTGCAGGCGCCGCCGCTATCCATGATGGTCGCGCTTACCGCCGTGGCCGCCGTGCCGACAGGCTCGATGCCCAATGAGAAGTTGCCGACCGGAATGTAAGAAACTACGTCTCCGTTGTTATAGGGGATGCCATACACGTTGCCTGCCGTATCGACGGCAACTCCTTTTCCGCCCTGCGTGGAAATCTGGTACATGCTGCTGACGCTGGGGCCACCCGACTGCGTATTGGGCATGGCAAAGATGCCATCACCGTTGGTGCTGATATAGATGGTGCCGTTGCCCGTAATCGCCAGGCCGCTGATGCCGTTGCCATAACCGGCGGCGTTTGTATAGGACAACACCACCGTCGGTGAAGCGGCATAGGTGGATCCCGAGAACTTGAGTTCGTTCAGATTCGTCACTTTGCCGGTGGAGTTGTTGCCGTCGACGAAGAAGATATTGCTCCACGGGTCGATCTCGAACGCTCCAACTGGAACTGTGTCCTTATAAATGACTACCGGCACAGCCGTGGAGCTGGCAATGCAAGCGACGTTACACTCGTAGATGGTATTCGGATTGGTAGCGGGAAGCGTATTCGTCTCAAAGAAGAAATCTCCGGCCGCATCGAAGGCCACACCCGCATATCCCGCGGCTCCCGTCGCGCCGGCGAGTGAGTTCACCAGTGTGCTGACTGCGGGCGCGAAGATGCAAGGCGCTGTGTCCAGGCTTCCGCCCTGGCAGGTCGCGGTCGGAGCCGTGGTAAATCCCACATAGGCGCCCGTGGTGGCGTTGTATGGAATCTTGAAGATGTTCGCGTTGTAGTTGCCGCCGAAATAGAGATTCCCATAGGTATCGAGGGCGGCATTTGAGCCGCCGATGCCAGCCGCCAGGACCGTGTCGGAGCCGGCCAGGGTGAGCTGAAGGAAGTTGGCCGTATAACCATCACCGACGAGAACGTTTCCGTTGGCGCCGATCTCGAGGGTTCCCCCGATGGGCTCCTGCGAGCCGTCCCAGCCGCCGCCGGTCAGCGCTCCGAGTTGCACAGGCGCGCCCGAGACCACGATGTGTTTCTGCGCGTTGGCGAGTGCTGCAGAGAAGAGAGTGAAGGCAAGGAACAGAACCGCGATTGTTCCCGCCGCGAAGAACCGCACTGGACTCGTCAATTTGTTCAAAAAGGTAGCTTGCATTCCACTCCCTCCGATCTGGTGCACTTTGATTTCGGAAACCGGCTGCGTTCCGGTTTGTTCCCCGTGGGGCGTTTCCTGCTTGAGGCTCGCGCTGCTCTATGCCTTAAGCGCCGTCA
>JASHYS010000415.1 GCA_030042915.1 Acidobacteriaceae bacterium | reverse complement strand
ATGCGGCTTCGGTGATCTGGTGCGCTTCGTCGAGGATATAGATTTTGTAGCGGTCGCGGGCCGGCGAGTAGCGCGCCGCGTCGCGCAGTTCGCGAATCTCGTCGATGCCGCGATTGGTGGCCGCGTCGATCTCGATTACATCCACGGCATTGCCCTGACGAATCTCAACGCACGCGTCGCAAACCCCACACGGCTCCGGCGTGGGGCGCTCCGCCGAGCCCACCTGGTTCCGGCAATTGAGCGCCATGGCCAGAATGCGCGCAATCGTGGTTTTGCCGATGCCGCGATGGCCTGAAAAGATGTAGCCATGCGCAATGCGGTTCTGGGCAAGCGCGTTGAGCAGCGTGCGCGTCACGTGGTCCTGGCCGGCCACGTCGGCAAAACGCTGCGGACGGTACTTCCTGGCCAGAACCTGGTAGCCCATGCGAACGACGCTCCTTGAAGACTCTTGCGAGAACAAGAGGCCCAGAGGCGATTGTATCGGTTCTGGCCGAGGCCGACAGGGAGGGAAACCCTGAGCATTTGACGTCACTTCAGCCGGATGAAAGTCTAGCCCGGAGATCGAAATCCGGATTGGGGCGAAGGAAGCAGGCTGGGCATTCGTGACAATCGACTTGCGGGCGGAGTCTAATTAAAGGAGGGACCTCGCCGGGCGGCTTCGAGCGGAGGAAGTTGCCTCGGCAGATGTGCGATGCTTTTACTGACGGCGCCCGCGAGCGGGTTGCGCAGCGTGTCGAAATGAAAACGGCTCTTACCATGGCGTTGGCTCTGGGTTGCTGGATGGCGGCTGCACCCAGGTTGTTTGCCCAGGACCAGCAAAGCAACCCGCCCGCTGCACAGCCGAGAAAAGGTCCGCCGTCCGCGCAGGACAATCCGCCCGCCGCGCAGCAGCCTGCGCGTACGCAGCAGCAGACCAATCAAAACCCATTTCCTGAAGACACGAGCGATGTACCGGTGGTGCCCACAGGCAATCCACCGAATGTGCCTTCGGCTGCCGGTGGCGAAGCTGCGCGCCCCTCGATGCCGGCTGAGGATGTGGATCCCGTACGCACCCCTGAAGAAGCCGGAGAGGCGGAGCAGGAGAAGGACAAAAGCTCCAGCTCAAGCCTCGCCGGTCTGCGTGATGTGCTGCCACCTGCGGACGACGAGGAAGATACGCAGCCCGACAAGCACGGACGCAAAGCGCAAAAGCCCGTGCCCGAGCACCATGAAACTGCGGCCGAAGACGAAAACGTGGGCAAGTACTATCTCGACAACAAGGATTGGAAGGCCGCGCTTTCGCGTTTTCAATCGGCGATGGTGCTCGACCCCGACAATCCCGACGTCTATTGGGGGCTGGCCGAAGCGGAGCGGCATTTGGGTAACTTTGCCGACGCGCGTGCCAACTACCTCAAGGTGACGCAATACGATCCCGACAGCCGCCATGGCAAAGACGCCCGCAAGGCTTTGCAGGATCCTGAGATTGCAAACGCCAAATCATCGACTGAAGCCCAAAAACCTGCGACATCGCAATGAGGCGCGGGCGGAGCCGAAGCTCCTGTTTAAAAACCGAGATTACCGAACCAGTTCCGCGAGAAAACCGTGAGGGGCGAGATCCAGAAGATGCAGATCATCGCGCCCAGGCAAAGAAATGTGCCGAAGGCCAGCTTCTTTGCTCCCCACGGCTCGTTTTTTGAGCGCGCGGACCCTGCGGCCAGCCAAACTAACCCCACCAACGCGCCGAGAATGACCGCGAATCCAAAGGCAAATACGGCCAGTCTCACGCCGACGCACCCGCCGATCATGGCCATCAGCTTGATGTCGCCCATGCCGATGCCCTCTTTGTGGCGGACGACCCGATACAGAATGCGAATGAGGTATAACCCTCCCGCAGGCACCACCGCGCCCAGAAACCACGTGGCAACGGCCCCGGAGACCACGTGTTTCCACACCTCGAAATTGCCATGAAGCAACAGGAAAGCATTGAAGGTTTCCCGTGTGACGGCGACCAGCAGGCCTAGGCCAACACCCGGCAAAATCAAACGGTCGGGCAGCCATAGATTCTCAGCATCAAAGACCGCCAAGGCGACGAGGAGCCACAGAAAAATCATCTGGCCAACCCCGTTGACGATTTGCAGCGAAGCTGTATAGGCGAGGTCCGGCCTATGAAAGTCGGCAAACCAGGGCATGGTGAGCCACGCCGAACAGGCCCAGAGCGCTCCCATCGCGAATTCCACCAGCGGATACCGCCAACCGATCCATCCATTGCAGGTACGGCAGCGTCCGCGCAACGCCACCCAGCTAACCAGAGGAATGTTTTCCCACGGGGTAAGAGGACGGCCGCAATGACGGCAATGGGAAGGCGGCCGAATCACGCTCTCGTTTCTCGGCCAGCGGGTCGCGTAAACATTCAGAAAACTGCCAAACAACAGGCCCAACAAGCCTGCCAATACTGTGCCCAGGGTGCGAATCATTGCAGTGAGAGTATACCCTCCGATACGCAGTTCAAGCACTTGATTCCGGGAGAGATTTTCACCGCGGGCCTGGGGTTTCCTCAGCCGCTTTTTCGGCCCAAGGTAAACTGGAGGTGCATGGATCTTCCGCGAGCAAGCTCCAATGCACAGGATTTGGCGCCGCGTACCATCACCGATCCGGCGCGCGCGGCAGCATTGTTCGAGCAGTCCGTCGCCATCATGGCGCGCTTGCGCGCCCCCGGCGGCTGCCCCTGGGACCGCGAGCAATCTTTCGATTCCATCCGCAAATACACTCTGGAAGAGGTCTACGAGGTCTTCGACGCAATCGAGCGCAGCGATTTCTCCCATCTGCCCGAAGAGCTTGGCGATCTGCTCCTGCAGATTCTCTTCTATGCCGAAATGGCGGCCAACCAAGGCCATTTCACCATCGCCGATGTGCTGGAATCTCTGAACCGCAAGCTGATACGCCGCCACCCGCACGTTTTTGGCGATGCCGCTTCGCGCGCGGCCGGAAACCAGGCCGACGTGGATGCCACAGTTGAAAATTCCGAGGCCGTGCTGCGCAACTGGGACCAGATCAAGGCAGCAGAAGCATTGCATGCGACGGCCCCTTTGGAGCAGGGTCAGGCGAAGTCGAGCTTAGACGGCGTGCTGCGCGCCCTGCCCGCGCTGGCTGAAGCTGCCAAGCTCGGCGCCCGCGCGCAAAAGTCCGGCTTCGACTGGCCGAGCTGGCGACAGCTTCTTCCCAAGCTGGCTGAGGAGACTGCGGAGCTCGAAGCCGAAGCTGCATCCGGCGATCCGGCGCGCCAGCCTGCTGTGGAGGCAGAACTGGGCGACTTGCTGTTTACGGCCGTCAACCTGGGCCGGCACCTGGGTGTCGATGCCGAGATGGCACTGCGCAACTGCAATCTTCGTTTTCGGCGCCGCTTTCACCAGATGGAGCTGGCTTCGCCGCGCCCGCTCGAAGAGCTTTCGCCCGATGAGCTCGAGGCGCTATGGGAGCAGGCCAAACAAACTCTCGCGGCCGAGGAGGCTGACGGCCGTGACGCGCAAACAACTTCAGCGGCGAAATCCGGATCGAAATCGGCGCCTGAGGCACAGCCATGATCCGCATTCGCTCGTGCGCGGGATGGGAGGAGTTGGACGCGTGTGTCGAGCTCCAGATTGAAACGTGGGGCTACGACGAGAGCGACGCCGTTCCCCGCAAAACCTTTCTGCTGGCGCAGAAAATCGGTGGCCAGGTTATCGGCGCTTTTGACACTGAAGCCGCTTTGGACGGTACGGCGAACCCGACGGAAAAACTGGTTGGATTCGCTCTGTCTTTGCCTGGGATCAAAAAGACCGAAAATGGCCCAATGCCGTACATCCACTCTCACATGCTGGCCGTGCGCACGTCGCACCAGAATCGCGGCATTGGTGCGCAACTCAAATGGGAGCAACGACGTGAGGCGCTTTCGCGCGGCCTGCGGCATATGGAGTGGACATTCGATCCGCTCGAAATCAAGAACGCCTTTTTAAATATCCACAGGCTCGGAGCCGTCTCACGCACCTATCTTGTGGATTTCTATGGTGTATCCTCATCTCGTCTGCAGGGTGGGCTGCCAACCGACCGTCTTTTGGCCGAATGGGAGCTGAATTCCCCTCGCGTAAGGGCGATTCTCGAACGGCGCCCGGCAGGCGAGCAGAGCATCGAAGAACGCATTGTGGTTCCATCCCCCACGGCTGAGTGGAAGGCAAACGCAGCAAGCCGCGAACGAGCCCTCGCAGTTCAGCTGGAGAATCGGCAGAAGTTTCAGCGGGCCTTTTCCCGCGGGTTGGCAGTCCTTGGTTTCTCCCGCGATGCCGTAGGAAATGGAGTCTTTGAACTGGGTCCGTATACCTCGGCGGAATTATATTTCGGTTCCAACGTTGTTTCTGAGGAAAGCAAAGTTTTATGAGAATCGATGCGATTATCCTGCGTGAAGTTCACATGCCGCTGGTTCGCCCGTTTGAAACCAGCTTTGGAGTCACCCGCAACCGAAGAATCCTGCTCGCTGAAGTTCAGTCGGAAGGATTGACCGGATGGGGAGAATGTACTGCCGGCGAGCGCCCGTATTTCTCCGGCGAATCCACCGATACCGCTTGGCAAGTGCTGGTGAACGAGCTGGGGCCGATGCTGGCTGCCGAAGCGCCCGAGCACGGAGGCGAGTGCCCGCGTATCTTCCGCTCCGTGCGCGGCAATCCCATGGCCAAGGCTGCGCTGGAAAACGCTATCTGGGATCTTGAGGCGCAGCGTGAAGGCGTATCGCTTTCGCACCTTCTGGGCGGCGTGCGCGAAACCATCGCCTGCGGCGTGTCTCTCGGCATCCAGCCCTCGATTCCGGAACTGCTTTCGATCATCGAGCGCGAACTGGCCGCCGGCTATCAGCGCATCAAGCTCAAGTGCAAACCCGGCTGGGACGTAGAGGTTTTCGAACGTGTGCGCGATCGCTGGCCCAACATTCTGCTCAGCTGCGATGCCAATTCGGCTTATCGCCTGCGCGACGAGGACCACATCGTCTCCTTCGACGCCTTCGACCTGCTCATGATCGAGCAGCCCCTCTGGCACGACGATTTCTACTTCCACTCTGCACTGCAAAAGCGCCTGGAAACACCCATCTGTCTCGACGAATCGATTCACAACCGGCGCGACGCGCTGGCCGCCATCGAGATGGAGTCGTGCAAGATCATCAATATCAAGCTGGGGCGCGTAGGCGGATTTTCCGAAGCCATCGCCGTGCACAATGCGGCGCTGGAGCGCGGCATACCTGTCTGGTGCGGCGGCATGCTCGAGTCGGGCGTCGGACGCGCGCACAACATCGCGCTTTCTTCGCTTGAAGGTTTCACGCTGCCGGGCGACGTCTCTGCCTCGGCGCGCTATTGGACCGAAGACATCATCGAACCGGAGGTCACCGTTTCGCCGCAGGGCGAGATCGCCATCCCCGATACGCCGGGCCGCGGCTACGAAGTACGCGCCGACCTGATCGAAAGGCTCACCACGCGCAAGGAAACCATCCGCGCCATGGCGCTGGTGGCGTAAGCATAGATTCATTTGCGTAAACCGGGCGAGCCCACAAGACACACTGCGGGTTGAGGGCACGATCGGCGAGGGGGTTGATTGCGGCCCGCGTGCGTCTCATCTGCGGCCCACAAAGCTCGCCGGAAACAACAAGCAAATCAGTGCAATTTGGAGGCAAAGGAATGAATCGGCTTTGTCGAAGCGGAGCATTTTGGCTGATCGGCGTACTCGCGGTTGCCGTTCAGGCAGGCATTGTTTCCGCGCAAAGTAACAACATGCCGGCAACAGATTCCGACAAGAAAGTGGAGCTTTTGCCCAGCCTGGATAGGCAGTTGATCGACACCAGCGTCGATCCCTGCGTCAACTTCTGGAAATATGCCTGCGGAAATTTCACCAAGCTCTACCCTATTCCCGCAGATAAACCTGCATACGGAACCGGAGCCATTGTCGGCGACTACACGCGGGAGGCTCTGCACACCTTGCTCGACGCCGTGGCCTCGCCCGGCGCACAGCACACGCCCAACGAGCAGAAGATCGGCGATTTTTACTCGAGCTGCCTGGATGAAGGTGCGATCGATGCCCTGGGCCTGAAGCCATTGCAGCCCGAGCTCGATCGCATTACCGCCCTCACCGACAAGAAACAGCTTACCGATCTGCTGGCGCACTACCAGATGATCAATGTGAATGCCTTCTTCGGTTACGGCGAACAGCAGGACTTCAAGGATGCGCAGAAACAGATTGCGGTGGTGAGCCAGGGCGGGCTGGGCCTGCCCGAACGCGATTATTATTTCCGCACCGGCGATGCCGCGGAAAAAACCCGCCAGCAATATGTGCAGCACATCGCCAACATGCTCGGTCTGATGGGAGAACCCACCGAGCAGGCTGCCGCCGATGCACAGAAGATCATGACGCTTGAAACCGCCCTGGCCAAGGTATCGCTCGACGTCACCACCATGCGCGATCCAACCAAGGTCTACCATCCCATGCCGGTGTTCGAACTCACACAACTGACTCCTGCGATCGCATGGCCTCAGCTCTTCGCTGAAACCGGCGTGCACACAGTCTCCGAGTTAAATGTCACGAGCCCGGACTTCTTCAAAGGGTTGCAGTCCGTGATTGCATCCACCGATCTCGACACCATCAAGACCTACCTGCGCTGGCAGTTGATCAACTCCGTCGCAAGCTACACCCTGCCCAAAGCGATGGATGACGAAGACTTCGACTTCTTTCAGCGCAAACTGACCGGCCAGCCGCAACA
>JASHYS010000414.1 GCA_030042915.1 Acidobacteriaceae bacterium | reverse complement strand
GGCGCTCGAGGAGTTGGGTTTCGCCGTCCCAGTGGTCCGTATCGGCTGGCCCGACCAGTTCATCGAGCACGGCAAAGTCGACCAGCTTCGCGCCCGCTACGGTCTCACCGTTGAGGCCGCGCTCGCCCAGGTGGTTCCGCTCCTGGCACGGCGCCGCCGTCCCACGCTGGTCGCGAGCTAGGGCGCGTCAACAAATCGAAAGCAGCCGAAGCCCTTTTTGACTCGCTGCGGCGGATCAGGAGTGCTGTTTCGGGCAGGGATCGATTGGAGTCGGCTTCCGTATTTCCGGCCTTCAAATAAGAGTCGTAAGTTCCTATTCGCCGATGATACGAGAAGTACCGGACCAAACGGCACATAAAACATTTCACTACAGCAACTTATAAGGCCACACGGTCGCCCAGAAGGCTTAGTATAAGCTGAGAGATTCGAAGGCTCAAACACATGGTTCCTCTTCCCTTGAATCGCTCCAACCACTGTGGATATCGAAGCGAAGTGAGCCACAAAGTGTACCATGCACAAAAATGAGGATTATGCCGATGGCGAGTCTTCTCGAGCGGTTAGAGAGTCGTCTCCCTTCTCAGCGCCAAACCTGGAAATCGACTCCGCGGTCGATGAAGATTTGCTTTTACGCTGCCGTCTTCTCGGTTTTTGTCTCCCTCTCGGTATTGGATCTGCTGATGCGAACGACCTATCTTTCACCGCTCGAAATCTCCCTGAACATCCTGATTCAGGGCGGATTTGGCGTCGCTTTTCTAGCCGCCTTGATCACCCGGCGCTTCAGGCTTGTCCCGCTGCTCGGAATCTCGGCAGTCCTCTTCATGATCGTTGTCGCAACCTATCCTACGGGATCGCAATTGATTGCCGCTGGCTCCCCAATCGACCGGCAACTTAAGGTACTTGGGAACCTGGGCATCGTCTCGGTCATGCTGGGCTATGCACTTTTCTCTGCGTTCATTGCCCGTCAGGGTGCACGTTATTTTCGAGACCACAACGAAATTGCGATGGCAGCCGAAATTCATCGAGCGCTGGTGCCGCCAATTCACACTACGATTCGATCGTTTGAAATCTACGGGCTCTCAGTTCCAAGCGGGGAGGTCGGCGGCGACCTGGTGGACGTTGCCGCAGATGGTGGGTCGTGGACGGGATACGTGGCGGACGTCTCGGGCCATGGCGTGTCTGCCGGATTGCTGATGGCTATGCTCAAGACTGCCGTCCGCACCAAGATAAAAGACGCTTCCACAACTGAACTGTTGGCGGAAGTGCATCGTGCGCTTTACCCGCTGAAATCGCCAAACATGTTCGCCACGGTCGGAGCTCTTCAATGGACCGGGCGGATTTTCAACCTGACACTCGCAGGGCACCCTCCCTTGCTGCACTACGTGCAGTCCTGCGGTGAGGTCAGGGAGTACCCGGCCCTTGATCCACCATTAGGAGTTCTTGCCGACCAGACCTTTCAATCGACGGAAGTGGTTTGCCAAGCTGGCGACATCTTTGTACTCCTTACCGATGGATTGACGGAAGTTTTTGACAAAAGTGGAAGAGAAATGGGAATCACACCCCTAAAGGAAGTGCTCGTCAGGTCGGCAAGTCAGGAGCTGCCTAAACTTTTCAGCAGCATGCGCGCAACGGCTCTCGATTTCGGGAAGCAGGATGACGACCAAACTATGCTAATTGTTCGGTGCATATGAGCGAGCCACCCGGCTAAATCATGGGGATCGCGTAAGGCTGGACTTCGAGTACCAATTTTTTTGACGGTTCGGAGTGTCGTCGCCCATGGTGACCTTTGAGAAATCTTCGCCCGCCCTGAATTATGCCCTTGACTTCGCCGACGTTGGGATAGATGTCAACCCCTCCCTCCACCCCGCATCCACCCCATCCGCCTCATTCCACAGCAGATAAAAATCCTCCAAAGTTTGCAGGTTATTTCCACCGAATTTCTTACACTCGTCTTAGTAGTCAGAATCTCCACCTGACGGGCGGCTCGGGCTTAGCAACTCCGGGCCGCTCGTTTCCCGGCAGGTTCCGGGCGATTTGGGGCGCAAACGGGCGGGCCATTGGCCGTTTTCTCGGCTATTGGCTGCTGGCTATTGGCTACTGGCTGTTTTTCACCGCTAACTGCTTCTTTTCGACCACTTTGGGAACTAAGCCTCCTGCTTCCAGCGGGCTGGAGAAAATGATCAAAGATCAACTGGCTCACAACAAACCACTTAGGCTAAAAACTCATGGGGGGTGGGTTGATTTACGAGTAAACAGGCTGATTTGCTAACTCGAAGGGCTCGCACCGTTGCTGCCTCGGCGTGTGAGCGCCACTCCGGCCGCGGCCATCACCATGGGAAACGCCTCCAGGGTGTAGCGTGGCTCGGCGTTCGGCATCCTGAAGAGCACCATGCAGCGCAAGAGCACGTAGACGAGCAGCATGGCCTGAAGCGGAACCTTGCGCCGCGCGAAGCCCACTGCAGCGCAAGCGAGCAAAAGCAGGTTGAGCAACGCGTAGGCGCCGGCAATCATGGTTTTGCCGGGATGCTTGCTCCACTCCCACCAGCGCTCGGGGATGGCGTCGTTCAGATATTCAATGCGCGGCCTGAACCACATGTCGGCAAGGCGCGCAGCCGGCAGCTCAACATACTGGCGCAGGGGATGGCGATGGATGCGTTGCTCGGCCAGCGCGCGAAAACGCGCGTCGAACTCGGGCGTGATGGTGCATACCTGGTTGTATTGATCGATGAGCTGCGCCGTCTGCCGATATTCTTCCGGAGTGTCGAAGGCGCGCGAAGGGATCAGTCGAATGTCGAGCGTCTCACCGTCGCCGCGCCACCAGATTTCTCCCACCGAGACGAAATCGACCTCCCAGGTGGTGAACCAGAGATTGAATCCCTCGAGCGGCTGCTCGATAGGGTCCATGGCCGAGCGCGGCGCCAGCGGTTGAAAGACGTGATAGACGCGGTAATTGCGAATCGTCCAGGGCACCAGCGGCAGCAGCGCCAACAAGCCGCAGAGCGCTGACCACCGCAAACCCGCGTTGGGCGCGGCCTTCCTGGTGTACCACCAGATGCCCGCAACAATGGCCGCGGCAAGCAGGACGCCATCGGGCCGCATGCCGATGGCGCCGATGAGCGCGGCCACCGTGAGCCAAAACCAGATCCAGCGTCGGCCTGGTTGCGGCGCGCCCGATTGCGCGTTGATTGATTGGATTAGCCGTCCCGCCGCGAACATGCCGAGGGCTACGAAAAAAATCTCGGGACATTCGGTGAGGGGAATGGCCGCGTAGTTGGCAGTGAACGGACACAGGCAGGCGATCCACAGCGTGACCAGAGCAGCGCGGCGCGAAACATGATCGCGAACAAAGCCCGCCAGCAGCAGGCAGGTGCACATATCGAGGAATGCCTGCACCCAGCAGACCGCATCGTAGTTCTTCATCCCGAAGATGGAGAAGACGAGGGCCATGAAAATGGGATAGCCCGGCAGGCGAATCAGCGTGAGGTGGTAGGGACTGTCGAGCGCGTAAGCATGGTTCACCATGAGGTTCTTGGCAATGGTGGCGTAAATTGCGCTGTCGTCATCGAAGTCCTGAAAATAGGCCACCCAGATGATGCGCAATGTGAGGCCGGCGGCAAGGGCGAGAATCAGGCTCCACGTGCCTCTGCGCCGCAGGGCCGATTGCGCGCTGCGCAGCAGATTGCGTGTGCCGGCGCCTGGGCTCGACGCCGGCGCTGACAAAGACTTCCTTTGTTGTTCCGCGGCACTCGACGGTGGCAGGGCCATCGCTTCCTCATTTTGAGCTGCTGAATGGCGGTGTCTCAGGGCCATCGCTTACGGGAGAAATTTTAGCAATGAGGAGGCACACTGGCGGATGCGTCCCAGCCCAAATCGGCTGCAACCAGCGGCGTGCCGATTTGCCGCTTGTGTGTGCGACAATCCTCAACAGACCTGTTTTGCGATGCGACTTGATCGTATTCTCCTTGGATTGGCGTCGGGATGTGCACTGATATCCATTTGCGCCCATCCGCAGGCCCCGCCCGCACCGCCGCTCGTACTGGTGGGCGGCACGATCATCGATGTCACGGACTGGGGCCACTCGGCGCGCGATATTCCCGATGCCATTGTCGTCATCCGTGAGGGCCGCATTACCGATGTCGGCATGCCCGGCCAGGTTGCCATCCCCAAGGGCGCGCGGCTCATCGACTGCACCGGCAAGTTTCTGATCCCCGGCCTTGTCGACGGCTTTGCCGGGATGAACTCCCAGGCCCAGGCGCAAGCCAATCTCTATATGGGTGTGACCACAGTGGTGGCGCGCGCCGATTATCAGCGCGGTTTTATCGATACCAGCGCCCACCCCAGCCCGCATATTTACTTGATCGACTCTATCGGCGTGACGGACAACTGGAGCCTGCTCGCGCGCCGTCCCGATTGGATTGCGCAGTTGCGCGAGGGCGCCCACCCGGTGGAGCTCAGCCCTGAGGACACTGCTCGCCAGATGACCGACACCGCGCACCTGGGCACGCGCGTGCTGTTGCTCACTGCGCATCTGACCGCTGCCAACTCGCAGTGGATCATTTCGCGCGCCCACGAAATGGGCCTGGTTACCTACGGAGCTTTCGTCTCCACTCCTTACCGCGTTGGCGTGGAGGCCGGCGTGGACGCCCTGGTTCACATGGACCATTACCTTCTGGGCGTGATCCCCGACGAATTGCAGGGCCCGCTGGTCGACGACCCCGACGGTCCCTCAGCCATCACCGCGTACGACTACTCCGAGCGCATCCCGCCGACCGATATCCATGTGCGCGAGTATGCGCATTTGCTGGCTGCGCACCACGCCGCGCTGATGCCCACCTTCAGCCTTTACTATGCTGAGCTGCCCGGCCACCGCAATCTGTGGCAGGAACCGGCGGCGTCACTGCTCGATCGCGGCCGCATGTTCGATCCGACTGACCCCGCCACCGGCGACATGGTGTACCCATTGGCATCGTGGACGCGCCACCTGCCGGCCATGGGCCAGCGTTGGATGGAAGAAGACGAGCAAAAAAAGGCCGGGCTGACTGCGCTTCGTCTCTGGCGCATCAACGAGACCCTCTTCTCAGCGTACCCGCACTATCTGGCGGCCTCTGGCGCCGACGCCATGGGCACCATGCCGGGTATTTCGCTGCACACTGAGCTTGAGCTGCTCGTCCGCCTGGGTCTGACGCCGCGCGAAGCCCTGGCCGCTGCCACCAACAATTACGCGCTCCAGTTCGGCTGGAACGAGCTCGGCCTTATCGCTCCCGGCCGCCGTGCCGACATCCTGGTTGTCGACGCCAGCCCCGCTGCCAACGTCTGGAATGCCCGGCGCATCTCGAGCATCATTCTCGATGGCGAGCCTCTGGATCGTGACGCGCTGCTACACCTGAAAAAATGAGAGGGCACACGCATTTGACCAGCCGCAAAAAACCCGAAGAGCTGCGCAGTTATCGCTGGTTCGCGCCCGACAACATCCGTGGCTTTACGCATCGCTCGCGGCTGCGGCAGCTGGGCTTCGTGCCTGAAGACTTTACGGGCCGGCCGGTCATCGCCATCGTGAACACCTGGAGCGAGATCAATCCCTGCCATGCGCATCTGCGCGAGCGCGCCGAGGCCGTCAAGCGCGGCGTTTGGCAGGCCGGCGGTTTTCCGGTCGAGGTGCCGGCATTCACGATTACTGAAACCTACATGAAGCCGAGCCCCATGCTCTATCGCAACCTGCTGAGCATGGACGCCGAAGAGGCGCTGCGCAGCCTGCCCGTTGACGGCGCGGTTTTGATGGGCGGTTGTGACAAGACCACGCCCGCCCTGCTGATGGGCGCCATCAGCGCCAACGTGCCGTCGATTTATTTTCCGGCCGGTCCCATGCTGCGCGGCAACTGGGACGGCAAAATTCTGGGCAGCGGCACGGACACGTGGAAGTATTGGATGGAGCGCGGCGCGGGCCAGCTCTGCGATGCCGATTTGCGCGGTATCGAAGCGGGAATCGCGCGTTCCCCAGGGTTCTGCATGACCATGGGAACGGCTTCGACCATGACTGCCGTGGCTGAAGCGCTGGGCATGACGCTGCCCGGCGCATCCTCGATTCCCGCGGCCGATTCCAATCACGTTCACCTGGCGATGGAGACAGGCCGCCGCGCGGTGGCCATGGCGTGGGAGGATTTGAAGCCTGAAGATATTCTGACGCCCGCGGCGTTCCGCAACGCCATCACCGTCGACATGGCCATCGGCGGCTCAACCAACGCCATCATTCACCTGGTTGCCCTGGCTCGCCGGCGCGGCATCCGCCTGCCGCTCTCGCTCTTCGACCAAATCTCGTCGAGCGTACCGGTGCTGGCGAACATCCGCCCCTCGGGCGAATTCCTCATGGAGGATTTCTTCTACGCGGGCGGCCTGCGCGCACTCATGGCGCAGATCACTGACCTTCTGGATCTCAACTGCCGCACCGTGAGCGGCAGGACCGTGGCAGAAAACCTCGATGGGGCACGCACCCTGAACAACGCAGTGATTCGCGATCGCGCCAACCCTCTCATTGCGAGCGGGGGATTGGCCATCCTTCATGGAAGCCTCGCACCCGACGGCGCCGTGATCAAAGCCGTCGCTACAGATCGCCGCTTCTGGAAGCACACCGGCACCGCCGTCGTCTTCAAGGACTTTGACGACATGGAAGCGCGCGTGAATGACGACGACCTTGTGGTGGACGAAAATTCGGTGCTGGTGCTGCAAGGCGCAGGCCCGCAGGGTGGTCCCGGCATGCCGGAGTGGGGCATGCTTCCTATCCCGCGCAAGCTGCTTGAGCGAGGCGTGCGCGACATGGTACGCATCTCAGACGCGCGCATGAGCGGCACTGCTTACGGAGCGTGCGTGTTGCACGTTGCTCCCGAGAGTTACGTGGGAGGGCCGCTGGCGCTGGTCCGCGACGGCGATCCTATCTGCCTGGACATTCCGAGTCGCAAACTGGACCTGCTTGTGCCTGAAGCCGAGCTGGCGCGCCGCCGCGCGGAATGGATCCGCCCTGTTCCCAAGGAAACGCGCGGCTACCTCGCGCTCTATCGCAGCCACGTTACGCAGGCCGACCAAGGTTGCGACTTTGATTTCCTCAGCCCACCGGCGCCAGCACTCTGATCGCCCAAGTCCCGCTTTCGAGAGGCGGGATGGCAACAAAAGGCCAACTCGCTCCTTGCCGACTTCGATCATTTACTCTTAAATTCAGCAGCCAATTCCTGCCATGAAGAGCCGCGTTCCCTTTCTAGACCGCATTGGAGGTCCGCATCACGACCGCTTTCTGCTTCTCATCGCGGTCTACAAGCTGCTCCACGCGCTTTTGTTTTTCGCCATCGGCATCGGTATTCACCGCCTGCTCCACAAAGACATCGCCGACCAGATCGAAACCGTGGCGCATCATCTTCGATTCAATCCTGAGTCGCGCCTGGTGGTCTTCATTCTTGATAAGGCGTCGCTGCTCAACGGTCCCACGCTGGGCCGCCTCAGCCTTGTTGCGTATGGCTACGCCACCGTCACGCTGGCCGAAGGCATTGGCCTCTATTTCGAAAAAGCGTGGGGCGAATTTCTCACCCTCGCCATCACGGCATCGTTTCTGCCCTGGGAAATCTTCGAGATCATTCGCCGCCTGACCTGGGTCCGCGCCGGGCTGCTGACCATCAATATTCTCGTCTTCCTCTACCTGCTGCGGGTGGTCATCGACCGCGCCCGCAGTCGCGCCAGTGCACACAAAAAGTGATGCCGCCGGAGACGCCGGCGGCTTAGATCTTCTTGACTGCGTGGCCGCCGAATTCGTTGCGCATGATGGCCAGCATACGGTCGGTGAAGTTGTTTTCCTCGCGCGAACGGATGCGCCGGATTACCGACTCGGTGATCACCGGCGCCGACACATTGAGATCGATGGCTTCGAACACCGTCCAGCGCCCCTCGCCGGAATCGACAACATACGCCTGCAGGCCGTCGAGCGTGGGATTGCCGGCCAGAGCGTCGGCGGTCAGGTCGAGCAGCCAGCTGCGCACCACGCTGCCGAAACGCCAAATCTGCGCGACTTGCGGCAGATCTAAATGGAACTCTTCCTTCTTCTCCAACACCGTGAAACCTTCGGCGTAAGCCTGCATCATGCCGTACTCGATGCCGTTGTGCACCATCTTCACAAAATGGCCGGAGCCGGCCGGGCCCACGTGCCCCCAACCTTTGTCGGGCGCTGGCGCGAGCGCCTGAAAGATCGGCGTCAGATATTCCACCGGATCCTTGTCGCCGCCAATCATCATGCTGTAGCCATCTTTCAAGCCCCATACCCCGCCCGACGTTCCCACGTCGACAAACTGGAATCCCTTCGCGGTCACTTCCTTGTAATGCCGCATGGAGTCCTTGTACATCGAGTTGCCGCCGTCGATGAGAATGTCACCTTTATTCAGCAGCGGCTCCAGCTTGGCGATGGTCTCGTCCACAGGATTGCCCTGCGGCACCATAATCCAAATGGCTCTGCGGCCCTTCAGGTTCTTCACCAGGTCCTGCAGCGATGAAACACCCAAATTGCCGGCTTTCGTAAGCCGCGCCACGGCCTCGGCATCGAAATCGAAACCTACCACCTGGTGCCCGGCCAGCTTCAGCCGTTCCGCCATATTTCCGCCCATCTTGCCCAGGCCAATCATTCCAAGTTGCATAAAAACCTCCGCATGACTCTTGTTGGGAATTTTGAAAACCGGAGAAATCAACGTGTAGCTAGGAGCTCGGTGTTAACAGCGCTGCACTCAACACTCCCAATTCTTTCAACTGCACCCGCAACGCTTCCTCGCCCGTGAACCGGATCGCGGTGATCCCTGCTGCCACGGCGCCGGCCACGTTCTCTTCGCGGTCGTCGATAAACAAAACCCGCTCGGGCGGCGTGCCCAGAATATCGAGCGCCCTCCGGTACATGGCCGGCTCCGGTTTGCGCAGCCCCACGTAGCACGAGCTGAAGGCGACCTTAAAATAACTGCGCAGCCCGAACTTATGAAAGCGGTAATTGTTGGTTTCGCGCCCTTCGTTATTGAGCGCGCCCAGCATGCACTGGTTGGATGCCGAAAGCTCGGCGAGGATTCCGAGCGCCCCGCCGGGCAGCACTTTCGACTGCTCGAGCATGAACGCGACGAAGTCTTCGCGCGTAAATTTGCGCGGCTGATAAAAAACCGCCGCATCCAGATACTCATTCAAGTTGATCTCGCCGCGCTCCCATGCCGCCATTGCCTGCATGTGCCGCGCGTCGAGTTCCTGCGCGTCGAGGCCGAAACGCTGCACGGCCGCTGCGCGCTCCGCGTGGTCCCAACCATTCGTCAGCAGCACTCCGCCTACATCAAAGAGGATCGCGTCGAAGGGGAACATCGGCGTCTTTATTCCTCGCTCTGCGCGCTTTGGAACTGCGCGATGGTTGGGATTTCGTCACGAAGTACTGTGACGTCGAGCTCGCGCCGCTTGCCTGCCTGGAATGTGAACAGCCCTCACTGCACTCGATGAAAAACCGCGCCGATTGCATGGAGATGAAGGCGCCGGCCGCCGTGGCCGGATCAGCGTGCTCAGGCCGGGCTTCTGGAGCCCTCACCGCATTGATATTTCGCTTCGATGGCAAGCACCTTCTTGAACCGTCGTTCGAACCTAGGCTCCTGCGACTGAAACGTGGCTCCCAGAAATGCGTGGGCCAGTTCCGGGGCAACCGCCGATCCGATAATCCTGGCGCCCAGCACCAGCACGTTCATGTCGTCGTGCTCCACTCCCTGGTGCGCTGAGTAAGTATCGTGGCAGATGCCGGCGCGAATACCCGGGATCTTGTTGGCCGCCACGCATACTCCCACTCCCGAACCGCAGATAAGAATGCCGCGCGCAGCCACGCCGGCCAGGATTGCCTCGCCCAACTTCACGGCGTAGTCGGGATAGTCGTCCTCGGCCTCGACCTTGTATGCTCCCAGGTCGATCACCTCGTGGCCGGCCTTCGCCAGGCTAACGCGCATCTCCTCCTTGAGCGCAAATCCTGCATGATCGGAAGCAATGACTAACTTCACGATGAGTTCCTTTCAAAAGCGGAGTTAGCGGTGTTAGCGATGTTAGCGGAGTTAGCGGCGTTAGAAAAACTATATAGCCCTCAGTTCGCCGCTGTTCCAACTCTGCGAAGACGCGTCAGCGTGGCTAACTCCGCGGCCCCACCAGCCTCTTCGCCCTCGCGGCCACATTTTCCGGCGTGAACCCAAGCTCTTGCATCACCACGGGCCCGGGAGCCGAAGCACCAAAGCGATCGAGCCCCACCACGTCACCGCTGGAGCCCACGTACTTCCACCATCCCAGCGTCGCCCCGGCCTCGACCGCCAGCTTGGGCACATTCGCCGGCATCACGCCGGCTTTATATTCGGCCGATTGCTCTTCGAACAGCCTCCAACTCGGCATGCTTACCACGCGCGCCCTGATCCCTTCGCCCGCCAGCAGCCTGGCTGCGCCCAGCGCCACCGAGACCTCCGATCCCGTCGCGATCAGCACCACCTGCGGATTGGCCGCGTCTTCGAGCACGTACGCTCCCTTGCTCACGCTGGCGTAGAAGTCGCGCTTAGCTGCGTCCAGCACGGGAAGATCCTGCCGCGTCAGCGCGAAGAAACACGGTCCGCCGCGCTCCAGGGCCAGCCGCCAGGCCGCCGCGGTTTCGTTGGCATCGGCGGGGCGGAAGTCGGTCATGTGCGGCACCGCTCGTAACGCCATCAGGTGCTCGACGGGCTCGTGTGTGGGCCCATCTTCGCCCACGCCCACCGAGTCGTGCGTGAACACGTAGAGCGACGGAGCCTCCATAATGCACCCAATGCGCAGCGCCGGCTTGGCGTAGTCAGAGAACACAAAAAATGTGGAACCGAACGGCCGCAGACCGCCGTGTACCGCCATGCCGTTGACCGCTGCGCACATGGCATGCTCGCGCACGCCGAAGAACACGTTGCGCCCCAGCGGATCGGCGGCAAAATGCGGACTGTCTTTGAAAATTGTTTTGGTTGAAGCCGTCAAATCGGCTGCGCCGCCAAACAGCTCCGGCACATCGGCGGCAATGGCATTCATTACGGTCTGGCCCGCGTTGCGCGTGGCGATGGGTTTCTCCGTTGAAAAGCCCGGAATCGACTTCTCCCATCCCGCTTTCAGCTTTCCCGCCTGCGTGCGCTCAAAATCCGCCGCCAGATCGGGAAATGTGGTCTTGTAAGTTGCGAAGAGCTGGTTCCACGTCTCCTCAAATTCCGCGCCCTGCTTTACTGCCTGACGCCAGTTGGCCAGCGCGTCCTCAGGGACGTAGAAATTCTGACCCTCGGGAAAGCCATAGAACTTTTTCGTCGCCGCTGTGTCTGCCGGACCCATGGCTTCGCCGTGAACCTTGCTGGTGCCCGCGCGCGGGCTGCCGTAACCGATGATGGTGCGCACCCCGATCAGCGAGGGTTTGCCGGTTTGCGCCTTGGCGGCCACAATGGCTTCTTCAATGCCCTCCAGATCGTTGCCGTCCATCACCCGCTGCACATGCCAGCCGTAGCCCTCGAAGCGCGTGTACACATCCTCGGTAAAACTCCACGCCGTGGGACCATCGAGCGAGATCAGATTGTCGTCGTAGAGCACGATCAGTTTGCCCAGACCCAGCGTTCCGGCCAGCGACGCCGCTTCGTGCGAGATCCCCTCCATCATGTCGCCGTCGCCGCACAGCACATAGGTGTGGTGGTTGACCACCTCGAAGCGGGAACGGTTATACACCGCCGCCAGATGCTTCTCAGCGACAGCCATGCCGACTGCCATCGCGAATCCCTGCCCCAACGGCCCGGTCGTCGCCTCAACTCCATCGGTGAGCCCGTACTCCGGATGCCCCGGCGTCTTCGATCCCCACTGGCGAAAACTCTTCAGGTCGTCGAGCGTCAATTTGTATCCGCACAGAAAGAGCGTTCCGTAAAGCAGCATCGAGGCATGGCCGTTCGACAACACAAAGCGGTCGCGGTCAACCCACTTGGAGTGCGCCGGATTGTGCTTCATCAACTTGTGAAAGAGCAGATAGGCGATAGGCGCACAACCGAGCGGCGCTCCGGGATGGCCGCTTTTGGCCTTCTCCACGCCATCCACGGCCAGAAGACGGAGGGTATCGATCGAAAGCTGATCAAGTGAGAGAGACGCAATGCTTGAAGCCATAAAATTCTCCGCAATTTCCTTTCCGAAGTGTGCGCAAACTCAATCTCGCGTCACGGCGCATCGATCTTGACCTTCACATTGTATCCAAGCCAGGCGTTCCGCTCCGGCCAGTGCAGCGTCCATTCCAATTCGCTCGAGCCGGGTGCAGGCACGAGATCGGCGCTGAACCCCGCGCTGCCCAGGCCGCGGCTTTCCGTCGATTTCACCGTCTTCCAGCCGTCGTCGGTCCATCGTGCTTCAAAGAAGGCGTCGTCAAGGATGCGCAGGGTGCTGCCTGCATCCATTCTCTGAATCGGCCGCCTGCGGCTGTGAATCTCCAACCCGCGCCGGCGCAGTTTGCGTCCTTCAGGCTGGCAATAGCGCTGGTACACCGGTTCGATGCGATCGAAGACCTTGCCGTCGAGCGCCGAGCGCAGCAGCTTGAGATACTCAGCGTGCGCCCACACCAGCGGCACCGCCGATCCCGCGGGCTTTCCCTTCTTCAAATAAGGGTGCGCCGGACAATCGCCCTCATCCCACACTTGCTCAGGAAGCAGTTGGCCTGGCGTCGCAAACCGTTCGTAAGTCTTGATGAGCGGGCTAATGTCGCGTCCAGCCGCGAACTCGTAGTGCGCACGCTCGCCGGTCAGCAGCGGCCACACGCGCCCCTGGCCCCATCCTTGATAAGGTCCGCCATCCGGGCGTTGCCCGTAGCCATCATGGTTGTAACGCAACCATCCGGGCCCCTGCGGCAGGTCGCGCTTGAGCACCGCATCTACCACCTTCAGCGAATCCACGATGAGCGGATCGTCGGCGCGGCGCACCCCGTAGCGGACAAGCTCCAAAAAGCCCGCGTCGATAATCGCGCGCGCTTCAAATTCCGTCTGCGCTCCCGGCTGCTGGTTGGTCAAGACGATCAGTTCCTTCGCGCAGTCCTCGCGCGCGTAGGCCTCGCCGCACTGCGGCGGGCGGATGCGCATATAGTGCCGCTTCACCTCAGGCAGCAGTACGCCATTATTGGTCACCGTCCAATCTTCGAGATGCCCCTCGATCCAGTCGGCGTACTCTTCGAGAAACTGCCCCAGTTCCACTGCCTCGTACGCCCGCGCCATCTCGGCTGCGCAGATCAGCGCGCCGATCACCGCCGCCAGCGTCGAGGGCGAGTAGCCCGGGTTCTCCTCCCAGCGGTCCTGATGCGTGATAGGGGCATTCCGCGCCAGAAAACCCGACGCCCGCTCAACAAAAGGAAACATGTGCAATTTGCCCAGGCCTTCCGCTTTCCAGAGCCGCCATGCGAGGATCATCGGAAACGCCACTTCGTCCAATTGCTTGCCTCGCCAATAGGGTGTTCCGTCGAGCCAGAAATTCTGCGCGAAGCCTCCGTCGAGCTGCTGCGTGCACGTCAGGTACACCAGCGCGCGCCGCGCCGTTTCAGTGCGGCCGCAAGCCATCAGCGCCGTAGCCGTCTGCACCATGTCGCGCGTCCACACCAGGTGGTAGCCGCCCAGGTCGTCGTCGCCCTTCACCTGCCCCCACGGAATCGACGCCGAGGCCACGAACGCGCCGGGAAATGACTTGTCCTCGTGCGTCAGCAGGACCGCCTGGCTGGCTCGCAACAACATGCCGCCATCCTGCGCCTTCCCGGCCAGCTGCGCAGGATATTGTGCCCGCCTCCACTGCTCGATGAACCGTTCCGATTGCTCCGCGAAGGGCTCTGCGAGCGCGCCCATCATCTTTTGCAGAGCGGTATGATGTCCTTCGCCGACCGCGATAGCCAGCGTGAACTCGCGCACTCCGGGCGCGGAAGCGCTGTCGACAATCGCTGAGTTTGCGCCCGTGTCGCACCCCAGGTCGATCTCGCCCATCACCGCCACGTTGCCGTTCGTTGCCGACCCGAATTCCCAATCCATTTTCAAGTTCTGCATCAGGTCCTGCCAGCCGTCGCTGGCGCCCACAAAGCCGCAGCTCATGCGCGTAAACCCGCAACTGGCCGTCATGGTGAGCGACCACTGATCTTTCCACGCCAGCAAAACATTGTGCCCGGCAAGGTCCAGGGCGCGGGCCGAGTTACCCCCACCACCGCCTCCTAAATGGGGCGCCAGCAGCGCGTAGACTTTCAGCCGCTGTAACAGCTCCTCGTTTCCCTCAAGGCGCACATGCTGCAAGACCACACCGTGGTGCGGGTCGCAGATAATCGCCTTGGTCAGGCTGTAGCGCCCGTCGGGATCGCGATTCACATACCGCAC
>JASHYS010000413.1 GCA_030042915.1 Acidobacteriaceae bacterium | reverse complement strand
AGATCGCCGTGAAACGCATAGGTGCCCGATTTGGTGAAATAGTTGACCTGGGCCACGGCGTAACGACCCTCATCGACGGCGAAGGAATTGGTGTTGACCGTTGCTTCCTGCACAGCATCGAGGCCAATGACCAGATTTGTGGAGAGACCGATGTTGAGTCCCAGCCAGGGATCATTCGAGTCGTAGCCGTCGAGGATGTAGCCGTTGGAGGTTGCCGGCAGGCCGTTAAACTCGATATTCCCATAGCCACCGGGAGCCTTGGCGTCGCTTGAGGCCCCCGCAGTATTCATCAGGGCGCCCTGCGCGAATTGCGCGACGAACGTCAGGTCCTGGCCGGCATTGGGAAGATCCTTGATCGTCTGCGCCTCGATTGTCGTCGTCGTGTTCGGATTGTCCAAACTGAGCAGGCCCTGCTGTGCAGTGACTTCAACGGTCTGATTGTTCGATTGAAGATGAAGCTGGAAATTCAGTGAAATGGTTCGGCCAACGCCGACCGCCGTTGGATCGGATTGAGAGGCCGCGAAACCGGTTGCCTCGACGATTAACCTATACGTACCGGGATTGATCTGAGAAAAGAGAAAATGGCCGGTAGCGTCAGTTTCGCTGGCACGTGTCGCTTTGGTGTTCGTGTCCGTCATCGTGACTGTTGCGCGGGGTACAGCCGCTCCACTCGGGTCTGTCACCCCGCCGGAAAGTGCGCTGCTGGTTCCGCTCTGCGCCAGGATCGAACATGGGTTAACTACAGTTAACATCAACAAAAATCTGAAGCTGTACCTCCATGCTCGAACCGTCTGCACGTTGACCTCCAAATCTTTTAGGCCGGGCCCTCGGGAGGAGTTTGGGAAGATGCTCTCGTGGGGCAAATTAGGCTAACCTAAAATCATTAGGTACACCTAAAATGGGGAAGTGTCAAATCTTGGATGAGAAAAGCATGACCACCCGCCGAGTCAACCTCAATACGGAATCAATCGACAACTACCTGAAGGCCATCTATACGCTGAGCGGCCCGGAGGAAGGACGCGTAACCAGCACTACTCTCGCCAACCGTCTTGGAGTAACTCCAGCATCGGTAACCAACATGCTCCAGAAGCTTGCCGCTTCGAGGGTTCCCCTCGTGGAGTACGAATCCCGTCGCGGCGTCCGTCTGTCGGCCACAGGCAGAAGGCGTGCTCTGGAGATCCTGCGCCATCACCGCTTGCTGGAGACATTCTTGTACGAAGTGTTGGACTACCCCATTGAAGAGATCCACGACGAGGCTGAGAGATTGGAACATTTCATCTCAGAGCGCTTCGAGGAACGAATTGACGCAAAGCTTGGGCGTCCGAAATTCGATCCTCACGGCCATTGCATTCCCGCGTTGGACGGAAAGATGTCGAAGCAGGACTCAACACCTCTGACATATATCGACAGGGACGGAGAATTCGTCGTGGACAGTGTTTCGGATCGGGATGCTGCACTGCTGAAGACGCTCAAGGCCCACGGCATCACACCAGGCGCCCGTCTACGCGTCACCAAATTGTCTCAGGAACTCGTTCTCCGGGCTGCCAGGGGCTCCAAGCTCTTGCATCTCCCTCTCTCTGCTGCTGGTGCCGTGCGCATCCGACCGGCAGAGTAGTGAATCCGATGGATCAACAACGTTCAAGGGGGCGTCGTCAACTGTTGCCTTCAGGCCAAGGCACTCATTGACGGGATTCCTGGTGGATGGTCGGCAGCGCTGACATAACGGCTTGGCTGGCGAAAGTCCGGCATAGTTCCGTATTGCCGGTAATACGGACATAACGGTCGAAATTGCCGGATGGCCGACCTGAGCTGTGCTCTCGTGTTCTCATTGACTGTATGAGATTGCAAATTGGCCAGTCTCTGGTGACGCGCATTCTCCATTTTTTGCTACTTGGGATGCAGGGGCATGCCGGTGGTGCGCAGGCGCCACCCGCGCGTCCATCCGATAATCTGGTCTTCAGTGCGCACCCCGCGTTTTCAGTCGTCAGTGTGAAGCTGAACGAGCTATAGGCACGCATCATCGCGCCGTTTGAAACAAAATTGCTTGCACCGATGGCTTTGGCTGCGATGACCACATCGGCGTACCCCTTGATGTAGTTGCCGCAAAGACAAGTTGCAATGTCGATTGCGTGCTAATCCAGATTTGAAAAGGCCGGACCCAGGAGCTCCCCACCCTAGGTGAATCACTTTCCCAGCACAGGGCCGCGGGGCAACGGCGGTGATTCAGGCCGAATGAGCCACGCGAGCAGCGCGACACAAAGTACACCGGCAGCCGCTGCGCCAGCCGATATCCCAAACGCTAAGCCGGTGGATTCCCGTGCGACCATTATGCCGAAGAGCATCGGGGACAACACAGCTGCAAGAGTCATCACAAGCGAACCAAGCGCAACGCCGGCGCTGACGCCGCGGACCGGCAGCGTGTCGGCAATTCCCGCATAGAGGAGCGTGAACCAACCCTGAAAGGCGGCCACAACCAGCGCGCAGACCACTACCAATTCCCAGCTTCGGGCGTAGATCCCGAAAGTGGCGGCGATGGGCAGCGTAACGCCAAACAAGGTCAGGAGCACTGCTTGAGTCTTCCATGCGGGCGTGCCGTTGCGCATCATCGCCCAGACAAATGCCGCAGCCCCGGACAGGATCGCGCCTCCCGCCGCACTCGCCGAGTTGATGACTGACAGCGAGTTGATAGAGGTTAAGCTGAGCCCCGTTTCTCTCAAAAGCATTGGCGCCCACGATTGGACGAAGTTATATAACGGGCTTGCGAGCAAGGCGCCCACGGCAAGCATGATGACCGAAGCCACGGCCACGCCGGAGATTCCGCCCGGACCGCTGGCAGGCTTCGGCGGCCCCCAGACGAACCAGCATAGCACTGCCGCGATGATCGTAGGAACTGCGGCAATCGACATCGCCGCTTGCCAGCTCACCACTCCGGTGAGATGTGAAATGAATGGGTACATCGCGAGTGTGATGAGAAAGTGTGAACTAAGGAAAAGCCCAACCGCCAAAGGACGCATCTGCCTGGGAAAACACTCCCGCAAAGACTGGACAGCCGCCGGCAACAAACCTCCGGCAAAGAATCCCAACATGGAGCGGCCAGCGATCAAGCCGGGTAGAGCTGCGGCCATGCCGCAAGTTAGCGCCGCCAACGACACGCCGGTCAGCGAAACCGCAAGACCCCACCGGGTCCCGCACAGGGCCGTGACAACCGTCAGCAAAATACAGCCGGCGATCATGCCAAACGAAAAAACTGAGAACGCCAGGCCCACTTGCGGTGAATTCAGGTGCCACTGATTCTGCAATATCGGCCGAAACCAGGCGAGGCCGAGGATCTGCAGTTGCTGCGCAGCAGAGGCAAACATCAGAATCAACAGCATCAGCCACGCGTTGCTCAAATCGAATGATTCCTCCGCCTCAGAGAGGCCTTGGGCCGCGATGACGCGGGAGAAGGAAACATCCTGCTCCAACCTCCGAGAATAATCGGCAATCTTTGCCCAATAGATAACAAAGCAAACGAAACCTGCCGGTCCAGTCAACAGGTTTAGGAAGGGCACGATCGAAACAACAGTTAAAATGCAATACGCCACGCCAACGCCCCGGCCGTAGTCCTCCGGCGGCGCATGACGAGATTCGAATTCTTGACCGAGCGAGTCGGCGATGCGAGCCACTACGACAAAAATCCAGGCTAGGCTGAAGAGCGGAATGAGACATAGCCAGACCTGGCCTGGCTCGAGCTGGCGATTCTGCGGCGCGCAAAGGCTAAGCACTCGCTGCAAGCTGAGAAGAAAGAACACGCCGACGATAATCCCGGCCAAGATAACAACAAGGGCGCCGAGAACCATGACGTCGCTATCCATCCCTGAACTCATGCCCCAAGTCCTCCTTTGGGAAACATTTCACCGAGAAGCAATGTTGAATCTGAGAATGGCAAGATTGTACGCCCTGCGTTCTCTTTCTGACTTTGTGAAGAATGTTGGCGGGACGCTCGGCCGTTGGCCCCGTCCCAGTCAACTTTGCAGGCCACGCTAAGGCGTCCCCTCGTTCGCCGGGCCTGCTCGCCGTTGGGGTAGAGGGGTCGGCGAGAGCATGCCTGTCGAGGTCGGGGCCACGAGCCGCCTAACCCACCATCTATTCGCGATCAATTGTAGAAAGCCATCTTGGATGTATTGTCGGCCGTGCGGCAGTTTCGCCCACCGGGAAGGGTTCTGTCCGTATTGCCGGTGATACAGCCATAACACTTGGAGCGCGGTCCGTACGTTTGCAGGCGTCGCGATTCGCGCAATCCGGCACAAACGAAATCTTCCATGCACGGCAGCCGTGCAAGGGCAATGCTCAGTACCGAGCGTAGCGGGACTCT
>JASHYS010000412.1 GCA_030042915.1 Acidobacteriaceae bacterium | reverse complement strand
AGGTAAGTGGGCAGGAGGTGCGACGCGCCCTGCCACGCGTCGCGGCGGAAGCGACCGTGGGCCTCGCGATGGTTTCCTTCGGGCCTTGAGGTCGGCACGCCGTCCTTCGTGCCGTCCCAGGCGCTCCGCGCTTCCGGGTCTTGGATGTAGTTCGAGTTCGATTGGGGTTGTTCCGGGGCTAAAGCCTCGATGGCTTCAATTTGATCGCTGATGATATACGGGCTAAAGCCCGTACCCTTCGCGGTGGATTTGTGGGTGCCCGCCTGGGACTCGCGGCCGGAGCGCACGTCAGCAGCGTTCTCCGTCAGGATGTTGAAAGGGGATGGCTGGGTTGGAGCGCTCCCAGGTCCCCAGGTGCGAGGGACCTGGGGCACCCCACTTACCGACACGGGCGCCAGGCCGGCGGCTTCGAGAATCGATTCCAGCTCGCCGGTGCCGACCACGGCGTCGACTTCAGGGATGTTTTTGCGGATTTCGTCGCGATAGCGCTCCACCAGGCAGCCGGCGACGATGAGTTTGCGGGCGTGACCGGAGGATTTATGGCGGGCCATTTCCAGAATGGTGTCAACAGACTCCTGCCTGGCGACGTCGATAAAAGAGCAGGTGTTGACGACCAGGATCTCGGCTTCTTCGGGCTGGGAGGTCAGGCGCGCGCCGGCGCGGTCGAGCAGACCCATCATGACCTCGGAATCGACGAGGTTCTTGGGGCAACCCAGGGAGACAAAACCCACCTGAGGCCGCCGGGAAGCGGTTTGTGCTTCCCGGGGTGGAACAGAAGGAGCCGCAGGGGATGATGGCTTCACACTCCTATTTTAAAAGCAGGGAGTGAGAGATTGAGGGACTAAGCGACTGAGGGACTGAGGGACTAAGCAACGGGGAACAGGGAACAGAAGGGCGCGGGAGGCCGGAGATGATCGCAAGGCACTGGAGGGGATGGACAAAAGCCGAGTTTGCTGATAGTTACGAGCGGCTCTTAAAGGAAAAAGCGATGCCGGGATTGCGCACCATCGACGGCTACTGCGGCGGGTACGTGTTGCGGAGGGATGCAGGCGAGGAAACGGAGTTCATTGTCATCAACCTGTTCGACTCGCTGGAGGCGGTGAAGCGGTTTGCCGGTGAGGATTACGCGGTTCCGGTATTTGAGCCGGAGGCAGAGACGTTGCTGTTCCGCATCGATCCGCTGGCGGCGCACTACGAGGTGCGCGTAGCGCCCGCGTAAGGCCGCCGGCTCAATTGTCTTTGCGATAGAGCAGGTCGCGCATGGCGCGGCGGCGGGCGGCGTTCACGTCGTGCTCGGCGCGGCGCTCAGCGTAGTCGGTAGAGCGGCGCGGCACGGGCTCGGGCGCAGTCTCCGGTTCGCTGCACGAGGGGCAGCGATTGGCAAAGCCCGGCTTGTCAGGGCGCAGCTCGAACTCCTCCTCGCAGATGACGCAGGTTTTGATTGGGAAGGGCATTGCGCATCCATGGTAGCGAAAGTTGGACGCGAGGGGGTTGTGGAAAAAGCAGGGAGGGCAGCGGGGTTAGCGGAGATGGTCGAACACCACGAACTCCGCCAGCTCCGCTAACGCCGCTGCTTCAATTCGACAGCACGGCGCGATAGCGGACCTTGCCCTTCTTCACTTTCTCGATGGCCTCGTTGGCCTTGGCCATGGGAAACAGCTCGGTGATGGCTTTAACGCCATGGCGTGCGGCCACGTCGATCATTTCGCGCAAGCGCCAGGGGCTGCCCACGGGGCTGCCGGTAATGGTGCGCGCGCCGGAGATGAGCGGGAAAGCGTGCATCGAGACGGGCGACGGCGGAACGCCGACAAACCAGAGGGTTCCATGCGGCCGCAACGCCTGCATAAAGTTTCCCCAATCCTGATCGGCATTCACGGTGGTCAGGATGAAGTCGAGCGAGTTGGCCAGTTCTTTCATGGCCTTGGTTTCGCGGCTGTTCACGAAGCGATGAGCGCCGAGGGTGCGTGCCTCCTCCTCTTTTGCGGCCGTCGTGGAGAACGCCGTAACATCAGCGCCAAAGACACGCGCGAACTGAATGGCGAGGTGGCCCAGACCGCCGACGCCGACAATGCCCACGCGCGACGAGGGATTGATGCCGGCAAGCCTCAAGGGGCTGTAGACGGTGACGCCGGCGCAAAGCAGCGGCGCGGCCTGTTCGCTGACCAGCGTATCGGGGATGGGGATGACAAAGCGGGCGTTGGCGCGGACGCGATCAGCATAGCCGCCATGGCGATGCACGCAGGTACCTTCTGACAGGGCGCAGAGGTTTTCCTCGCCCTTCATGCACCACTCGCACTCTCCGCAAGAGTTGGATTGCCAGCCCAGGCCGACGCGCTCGCCGATGGACAGCGACCTGACCTCAGGGCCTACGGCCGCCACCATGCCGATGACCTCATGGCCGGGAATAAAGGGATATTGGCTGATGCCCCAATCGTTGAAGATCAGATGAAGATCGCTGTGGCAGATGCCGCAGTGAGTAATTTCGATTTCGACTTCATGTGCGCCGAGTTTCCCCGGGTCGTACCGCAAAGGCAACAATTCGGCTCCTGCCGCATGAGCCGCAAGACCTTGAATGAGAGCCATGGCTGCTCCGGAAAGCTGAATCAAATTTTGCAACGAACCGGCTGGGTCCCCAAAAAGCGCCGGTGGCCCTGGCAAGTGAAACGATCGACTGCGGGTGATCCTAGATCAGCCCGCCAGGCCAGCAAATTCCCCAAAGGTTCCGGTTTTGGTGCGACGTAAGTTTCTTTGTGATCGATGACTTTAGTTTAACCCGCCGCCCGGCTCGATGTGGAGATTGAGGATCTGGAAACCGCTCAGCACGCCTCCGGCTGGAGCTTCGCCGGCCAGCTCCGCCGATTCTCCGTTGAGGCCGGCATTCTGGGCGTTGCGCATCGGCTCAAGGGCGTTGGCGACAGAAAGCGGAAGACTGGTGAGAGTTTGGCCGTTGATTTCGCCCTGCGTCTCAGGCGCCAGAAGGCTGACGTAAATGCGGTCGGCGGGGTGCTGATCGCGAGCCTGGGTAAGAACCGTGGTGAGATCGGGCGGCGGAGCGTTGAGGCGAGGCTGAATCAGGGTGCGATCGAGGGTGGCGCCATCAGAGACGAGCACGCGCACGTCGCCCGCGGCCAGCCGGGCGGGAATCTTTACGGCGATGCGCACATTGCGCTCAGGCTGCTGCCATGGGCGGAGAGTGGCCTCAACCTCAATGGTGTCGCCGGGGTGGGCAATATCGCTTGACACCAGGTGCGCCTGTTCCAGCGTGACCTGGACGCGGCGGGGAAGGGCCTCAATGTGGAGATCGATTGCGCGCACCACACCCTCGCGGCCGCTGTTGGCATAGAGACGGTTGAAGTTCTGGCCGGCCAGGACGGCGGCCTCGAGGGGCGCGGGCGCAAGGTCGCCGGCCGAGGCCCACACGTCGAGCGGGACGGGCGGAAATCCCGCCACGTCGACATTGCCGGTAACGTGATAGCTCAAGAGGTCGCTGCTCTCGTTGGATTCCATCAGCGATTCAAGAAGAACCGCCGCCACAGCGATGGGCGTGATGGAGGGCAGATCGAGGATCTCCACATTCACCTTGCGCGGACCGGTGGGGGCATCGATGGAGACATGCATGGGGATCATGTGCGCCTGCGCGCCCACGACACCGGCAATGGCCGATTCGCGATCCTCAGTGAAGGCGCCCACCGTGGCGCCGGTATTGATGATTTTGAAAGCTTCGAGCGGCGAGGCGACGGTGGTGACGACGTCGGCCGTGGTCATGGGCAGCGAAACCGGCCCTGCGCCCAGCACAGGATGACCGCAGGCCAGCAACTGTTTGGGATCGATGTAGGTGACGGTGCAGGTGGCGGCAACTTCAAGATCGCCGCGCATGAGCTGCATGCTGACTGAGCTGCCCGGCCGCAGGGAAGCGCGCGCGGCAGCGGCATCGGGCGGGGCGTCTGCGGACGAGCCGCCGGTCATGGAAAGCGAACCACCTGCCGCCACGGGTTGAAGAGCGGTTCCGGCGGTCTGCTGCTGCCAGAAGCGAATGGCCTGGGGATGGAATCCGCTCATGACTAGAGGAGTTTCGAGCGGCTGAAAAGTTTTTTGATCTGCGGGAAGCGCGGGGAGAGATGAGGAGCTGACCGAAGCGGTCGTGGAATCCCAACCTTGCGGTGAATTGGCTGCGCGCGCCGTCGCCAAGGATGGGGCAACGGCGAGGTCGGGGCTGCGCTCGCCAGTGCCGAGGTTGCGCACTTCAAGCATCTGCTCGATGGGCGTAATGCCTGCGATGGGCTCCTTGGTGAATTCGCCGATGCGGTAGGAAAGCGCCCCGGCCAGCTTGCCGTCGATGTAGACGGGGCTGCCGCTCATGCCTTCGACCACGCCGGTGTATTCGGGTTTGGCGCCGTGCAGGCGGGCCAGAATGAGGTCCTGTCCGGGGCCGCGCGCGCCATGCAGCACGCCCAGAATCTCCACCTGCATGGGTTCGGGCGTTGTGCCCTGAAAAACGGTCCACGCGGTCGCTGTGAGGCCGGCGTGCACCTGGCTGAGAGGAAAGAATCCGGCATTTTGCGGGGCGCCGGCGGCGGTTTGCGCCGCGCTCGCGGCCTGCTTCGAAGCATCGGCAGCCTGCGCGCAAAGCCCATGTGGAGCGCAGGCTAGAAGCAAAAATCCAAGCAAAATGGCAAGCGCGGGGAGGGGTTTTCCGGTCGACCTCAGGGGTGTTTCCACGTCTATAAGAGTACAGCCTAACGGCCATTGCCGGGGCAGGCGTCAAAGCGCCTGGCGCAGCAGGAAACGGCCGCCGGCTGCCGCACAAGGCGACGCCAACCGCGTATCCTTGTGATGTTGAGAGGGAGTTATGTCAAGCCTGAACTCTAGAGTTCGTCGTCGTTTATCACTGCAGCTTTTGTTGCTGGCTCTTTTGGCCTTTGCTTCGGCGCCGCTCAGCCGCGCGCAGTCGCCCTCTGATCAGCAGACCCCGCAACCGAGCCAGCAGACCCCGCCGCCCCAGCAGACCCAGCAGCCTGCGACGCCACAACAGCAGCAGGATCAGGCTTCGCCCGATTCCGGCGGTCCCACCGGCGACAATGGCGTGATTGCCCTGCCCAAAAAGAAAGATAGCGACGAGGCAGCGCCGCCGCCCGCGCCCGCCGAACCCAAGTTCGAGAACCCCGAGGGAATGCCCAACACCAGCATTCGGGTTGAAGTTCCTGAGGTGACGGTTGACGTGGGTGTGTTGCTGGAAAAGACGCATCAGTTCGTGCC
>JASHYS010000046.1 GCA_030042915.1 Acidobacteriaceae bacterium | reverse complement strand
GCAGATATAGAGCGTCTTGCGATCAGTTCCAGCCCAGGTCATATTCGCCGTGCGCTCGGGCATCACGATGGTTCCCAGCGCCTTGCCATCCGGCGAGATGATCCACACGCCGCCGGGGCCGGCGCTGTAGATGTTACCCTCCACGTCGACCTTCATGCCGTCAGGCCCGCCCGGGCGCGTGTCGGTGGTTGCGTCGTAGAGAAGTTTCGGCTCGGTCAACGTGCCATCCGCTTTCACTAGATAGCGCATCCAGATCTTTCTCGGCTCGGTGCTGTTCACGTACAAATACTTCTCGTCGGGCGAAAAGGCAATGCCGTTGGGCCGCGGCAGGTCGGCGACGAGCTGCTGCAATTCCGCGCGTGCAGGCGGCGCGCCGGGTTTTTGTTCGAGCGCGCCCGGGATGCGATACACGCCGTTCACCTGGAGCTCTTTCTCCTTGTCAGAGTCTTTCTGCGTGCGCAGCCCATAGGGCGGATCGGTGAAGTAAAGATCTCCGTTCGAGCGATAAACCAAATCGTTGGGGCTGTTCAGGCGCTTGCCCTGGTAGGTATCGGCGAGAATCGTGATCGGCCCGTGCGGATCGAGCGTCTCAAACCGGAAGACATCGCGCTGCGCGTGGCCTGCCACGGTCAGGCGGCCGCGTGCGTCGAGTGTCATGCCGTTGGTTCCAGGCTCGTGGCCGTAGGGATCGCTGCCCTTGTAGCCGCTGGGCTGCAAGAAGATGCTCACGCCATTCCCCGGTGTCCACCGCCGGATGCTGTTGGACGGAATCTCGGCGAAGAAGAGGCTGTCATCGTCCCAGATGGGGCCCTCCACCCACGTGAAACCCGTCGCGATGCGCTCCAGCATTGCGCCCTTGGGAACGATGCGGTCAATGGTGGGATCGAGGCGGTCAACCTTGAGGGGAGTCGAGTCTAAAACGCCGCCCTGCGGCGCAAGCGCTGCCTCGGCTCCAATAACCACATGCCTTTCGCAGAGAAAGTAAGTGCAAGGCGCAAACAGCGCCACGATTCCCGCGAGCCATAGCTGGTTTTTCTGTCGCACGGTTCTTTCCTGGACGAAACGAAGGCTTTGCCGGCCCGCGCACCCGCCGAACGGTTCCAAGTCCGCGGCGAGTCAATCTTTCGCTCGATGGCGGTATTGTGTCAAGGAGCAGCAAAACCAGCGGGGTTAGCGGAGTTGGAAGACCTGCGGGAAGGCCCGGAGATAAGTCAGACCGGCTGCGCTGCCGGTTGCCCTCCCAAAAGCTGGCCGAAGCGCATAAAATGCTAAATGGAATGGCAAAGGCAAAGGACAAAACCTTCGAGGTGGCCTGCCCGGATTGCGGGGCTATGCTCAAGATCGACGCTGCCACGGGCGTGCTGGTGAGCCACACTTCGGCGCCGCGCAAGCGCATGTTCGAGGACCTCGAAACTGCCGCCAAGGCCATGCGTGAGCACGGCGAACGCACCGAGTCGATCTTCCGCCAGAGCGTAGACGCGGAAAAGAATAAGCAGGATTTGCTGGAGAAGCGTTTTGCCGAGGCGCTGCGCAAGGCCAAGGATGCGCCTGAGGGCAAACCCTTGCGCGAGATCGACTTGGATTGATGGACCGAGCCGGTGCGGCCTCCCTTTTGCACAATAAATCCTGAGAAAAAACCGCGCGCCGCGGCTCGTCCGGCGATACTCTAAGATGAGCACGGCGGCGCGCGTGACCTTCGCGGCCCGTGACCACAGCGCTTGCGGAGATTGCCTGTTTTTTTGAGATCGTGCGAGGGTTCCGGCTGCCGCCTGTTGGATTGACGCCGGGTCCGCACTCTTGAGATGCTCGATCTGCGGAAGTTGCCATGAGGAGGTGCCATGGTGGTTGTGCCGCTTTCAAAGACTATGACTGATCCGGGCGTAAAACCGCATGCAAAGGTGCTGAAGACCAACGATTGGATCCGGTTCGCCGCGGCGGGTACGCTGGCGACAAGCGGCGTGCTCCTGGTTACCGGCAAGCATCGCGCCGGGCTCATCACGGCGCTATCCGGCGCCGTTTTGGTCATGCTCGACCAGCATGAAGTGGTCAGCGCCTGGTGGAACGCACTGCCCGGCTATCTTGAAGAGGTTCAAACTTTGCTCGCGCGCGCGCAATCATCGGTTGAGGATCTCTCGGAGCAGGGCGCGAAGCTGCGCCAGGTACTCAACACTTAGTCCCAGCAAAACTTCACGCAGCTCCCGGCCGCCGGCCTATGCCGCACGCGGGCAGCCGGACTTAGCTTTTGCGCTCGACAAGGTACCGGGCCACCGCTTTCAAGCCAAATGCACGGCTGCCATAGGGATCGAGAGCCGCAAAGGCCTCTTCGACCAGCTGCGCAGCGTCGCGCTGGCTCTGTTCGATGCCGTAAATAGCCGGCCAGGTCGCTTTTTCTGTGGCTTGGTCTTTGCCGGCGGTCTTGCCCAGGTGCTCCGAGTCCACGGTCATGTCGAGCACATCATCGACAATCTGGAAGGCCAGGCCGGCCTTGCGGCCAAAACGATCGAGCCGGGCAACGTCGTCCGCAGTGGCGCCGGCGTAGACACCGCCCGCGACCACACTCACGCGGATTAAGGCGCCGGTTTTTGCGCGGTGGATAGCTGCGACGAGCTCGGGCGTGGGTTTCAGGTGCTCGCTTTCCAGGTCAAGCACCTGACCGCCAATCATACCTTCCACAGTGCCGACGGCGTTGGCGATAAGGCCGATGATCTGCGCGGTGGCTGCCGGGGGGCAGTCGAGACCGGCGAGCACCTCGAAGGCGCGCGTCTGCAGCGCATCGCCGGCCAGGATGGCGATGGCTTCGCCAAAGGCTTTGTGGCAGGTGGGCTTACCGCGACGCAAGTCATCGTTGTCGAGGGCGGGAAGGTCGTCGTGGATGAGGGAATAGGTGTGGAGCATTTCAAGTGCCGCGCCCAGGCGCTCGATGCCTTGCGGCAAAAACCCCGCAATAGCGAAGCCTGCCTGCATAGCCAGCACCGGCCTCAAACGCTTGCCGCCCGCAAAAACCGAGTGTCGCATCGCGGCGTGAATCGAAGCAGGGATTGTGTCCGCCGACGGAATCAGGGCTTCCAGCGCCTGGTCAGTCAGGTCTGCGCCCTCTTGAATCAGCGTTTTTACGTCCGCAGGCATTTCCATCATGTTAGACGACCGGGCAAGAGTCTTAGCTCACCCAGCGAAAGCGCGATGAGAAGTAACACGCTGATAGCGCTCACCCAGCGACCGGCACGAACGTCGGGAGTTATGGTCCACTCGACGGTCAAAAGCAGCGGCCCCTGCGCAACCGGCGCGACGATCAGGCCGTCGTCCCGCCGCAACAATCTGGTCAGTGTTTGGCCGTTCACGCGAATTTTCCAGGCGGGATAACTGAGCAGGCGCAGTACCAGATAGCCGGGTTGCGGGATTTCGGCGTCAACGGAGCGGTGTTCGGGATTCGCCTGGTTGCCGCTGACGAATGCGAATGCGGCTTGGCAACTGCCCTGACCGGGAACCCATGCGGGGTTGGCGTCGGGATCGTCCGGGACCGGCTTGCCCAGGACGGCCATGGAATCGCCCACCAGGCAGGCGTCGGGAAGGCCTGTGGCGACGATGGAGTCATCGGCGCCCGGAGGCTCATACTCCTCCATGCCTTCAAAGCCGGCGCCGGCACGATAATCGGCGAGCACGGAAACCACCGTATCTTCCTCGTCGCATACCTGGAAGAAATCGATGCCCGCAAATGCCGTGGCGGCCAGAAATGCCGCTGCACATACGGAAACAACCGCCATGCGGCCATGCTGCCCGCGCGGCCACACAGCGGCCGCGAACGCGATGGCCATGGGCGCTTCGACAGCTTCGAGCCAGCGCCAGGGATACTGCAGAAAAGTCATCTCAGGCAACAGATGCCACAGCGGGCGCGAGACCGGGAACATGAAGAAGAGCGTCACGATGGGAATCGCAGCCAGAGGAATCCACCAAAGACGCGAGGCGCTGGTTTTCTGGACCGGCAGCGAGCCGCGACGCCAAGCGATGACCAGACACGCGGCGCCAACGGCGACCATCGATACGGCGATCCATGAAGCCTGGCGCAGCACCACGTCGTGCATCGCAAGCACAGGGTTGGCATGATGCCCGAAAAGCCAGCTGTTTTCGAAGTTGTAGCTGATGTCCTCTGTTGCCTGGCGAATATCGACCCAATGCCGTTCGATTGCGGCAGGGAGCCAATAGATTGCGGCGAGGCCCAGGCCTATCACGCCCGCAAGCGCGCTGCGGAGCAGCGGCGCCCACGTCTTATTGAGCAATGCCGCAAGCAGGGCAACGCCGGCCAGCAGATATCCGGCCATCACGGCCAAGGGAAGATTCGAAAGCCATGCGCCGGCGAAGGCAATGGCGAGCGGCGCGGTTGAACCGTCAAATGCGCGGCAAAGAAGAGAACCTGTTGGCCGGCGATTGCGCAGCGCGAAAAGGACAATGAGCGGGAGCCAGAAGCTGCCGGCAAACTCAGGGAATGCGCAGCGCTCATAGGCCGTAAACAACGAGAACCCTGAAAAAATGGCCGCGCAGCCGGCCAGCGTAGCCGGGGCATCGTCGAGCGCCTGAAGCGCGAGAGCTCGTGTCGCCAGTCCGGCGCCGGCCAGAGTGAGGAAGGTGACGGCGATGGGCACAAAATGCCAGGGAAGAATGGCGCCCAATGCGGCGCCCAGCATCCAGGTAAATGGCGGGTAGAAGACAAAACGCGGCTCGCCGGCGCCGTAGTTGGGGCTGGGCGCCCAGTGCGGATAAGGAATGCCATGGCGCCAGGAATTCAAGCAATCTATCCACGATACGAGATGAACATTGAAGTCGTGACCGCACGAGTTGCCACGAATGAATTCCGGCACTATGGCCACAGCCGCGGCAAACAGGATGATGCCCGTGCCGATGAGGTTTCCAGTTCTCAGGACGGAGGCCCGAGACGCCTCTCCCTCGCTCCCTTGCTCCCTTGCTCCCTGTCTCTTCATGGCAGCAAACGCAGAGTGTGGCGGGTTTGCGCCGCCACGGCAGCCGGTGTGAATGGCAGCGCGAACGTGGTTCCGTTGTACCAATCATTCCATTGGTCGCGGAAGTAGGGGCTCATGGGATTGCCGCTTTCGCCCATCACGACGTTTTCCGTCGACGCGTCGATGTTGCTCCAGTCCATGGTGAAGCGCTGCGAAGGGCCCAAGGTGCGATCCACTTGTTTCACGGTGGTTCGATCGCCGCTGAGCGGCTGCGGACCGGTTCCGGCAATGCTGCCGATAAGAGGGAGAAACCCATCCAGCGGATGCTCCACGTCGACTACATGCCAGCTTCCGTAGGTCCATTGCGCCACGTCCGAAGGCGCTTTTCCGTCGCCCATGCCTCTGCGCACCGCCGCGGTCAGAAGCGCGTCCCAGTTCTTGTAGTCTTTCGGAAGCCACGCCAGCTTGGCGTGCATCACGATCTCTTCTTCGGCGAAGGCCGACTCGCCCCATACGTAGTTGCCGGCCAGTTTGCCCAGCTTGGGCTCGAGTATCAGAGGCCACAGCGCGGCGCGCGTTTGCGTAACCAGGGAGGCGGCAGCGGAATCGACGGTAAGACGCCCATCCCAGCTGCGCATCAGGTCGGCGGCCAGGCGCATGCGCTCGTCGCCGTTGCCTTCCGGGCCGGGCGTATGGTCGATGGCATAAGCAAAGCGGTGGCCCAACTCCTGGTCAACCTCGCTGTAGATGTCGGTTTGAGTGGCCAGCATGTCTGCGCGCGTCAGCTGGTCGCGGCCGTCGAGAGATTTATAGATGCGCTCGATGCGGTAGGGATCGGCCCACTGGTGCGTGATCGGATAGGGAGACTTATCGGTGGTGACGCGGGAGTTGGCCGTGGCCAGGAATCCTGACGGCGGGTCAACAGCGTTGGGCATTTGATCGAACGGGATGTAGCCTTGCCATTCGTGTCCGCCGCCGGCAATGGCCACGTCGGCCAGGCCTCCGGGCCGTAGCGGAATGCGTCCCATGGCATGGTAGGCGATGTGCCCCTGATCGTCGGAATAGACCATGTTCTGCGCCGGCCAGCACCATAGGGCAATCGCAGCCGAGAACTCCGTCCAGTTCGACGCCACATTCATCTCATAGAGCGGAATTGCATTCAGCCCGGGATCGTAGAGGTTCCACTTGAGGGCAATTGCAGCGTCGCCGGCGTGCAAAAGCGGGTCGAGCAGCGGTCCGTGCTCTGTGGATTGAACTTCGAGCGTCACATCTTTGCCGCCGCGCACGCGAATCACTTCGCGATCCACGGCGAGCGGATGCCACTGCGCATCGATGCCTTGGTAGTTCCCCTTGCCGTCGAGCTTTTCCGTGTATAGGTCCTGAACGTCGGCATAGAGGGCGGTGAATCCCCACGCCACATGCTCGTTGTGGCCGGCGATGACGAAGGGAAGGCCGGGCAGCGTTACACCGCCGGCGTGATAGCCCGACGCGCGCAAATCGGCCATGTACCACGTGTCGGGGACGCGCAGCGCGAGGTGCATATCATTGGATAGCAAAGGCTTGCCGCTGGCAGTGTGGCTCCCTGCAATCACCCAGTTGTTCGACCCTGCGGCGCACTCGTTGCAGCCGGGCAGACCCGGTACCGCCTGCAGCGAGCGTGCGTCATCGAGCGGAGCGAACGCGGGCAGCACGGCTCCGTCACCGGGCGCCAGGCGCGTTTTCGTGGGTTCGTCGTCGTCCTCGTCCTCATCCTTCTTTGAGGGAACCGGTATGGGTTGCGGCTCGGTCAGGTCGACGCGGATGCCGGTGGGTGGGTGGTCGCGCCACGAGCCGACAGGGTAGAGGTCGGCTTCGAGCTTCGGATCGTTCAACCGGGCGGCAATGCGCGCGCGCGAAAGTTTGATCGTAAAACTCGTATCGATGGTTTGCACAATCGCCAATCCCACGCTGACCGAATCGACGCCCCGCCACGGCGTCGGCTGGTACATCAGCAGGCGGAACTCGACTGGTAGCGCGCGCGCCTGCTCGCACTGCGCGATATAAAGATTGACTCCGCGCGCGTAGTCGTCGAGGCGCGCGCGATCGGCCGGAGTTAGGTGATCGTAGATGCGCTGGGCCGTGAGACGAATTTGGAGCACGCGCTGCTCTTCGTCATGCCTGAGGAGCGCGGGTCCGAGAATTTCGGCCAGCTCGCCGTTGGAGCTGCGCCGGATGCTATCCATCTGCCACAGGCGATCCTGAGCAGTCACGTAGCCCTGGGCAACCAGAAGGTCATCCTGCGTGGCGGCTTCGATGTGAGGGACGCCGTGCGCGTCGCGGCGCACGGTGACGGGCGCGGAAAGGCCGGCCAGATGGACTTCGCCGTCGAGTTGCGGCAGTGCGGCCAGCGCCGCGGAGCGCAGCCACAGGACACCGGCGCCGGCCGTGAGCAGGAGAATCGCCAACAGACTGATAGCGGCCCAAAGGAGTCTGCGTGGCCAGCGTCGTTTGCGACTGCGCATCTGCAGCGTCGCTGCCCGCGAAGAGGTTGGATTTGCTGGGGATTTGGCTGCCATCGGTCAGCTACAGAATACGCCGCCGGATGAGTTGGTGCGTGACGGAGATCAGACCATCCGGAGGAGCCGGATCCGCGGAAACCAATCCGGCTGGCCCGCTGCTTCAGGCGGCGAAACGACTGCTGCTAGTAAACTAAAAGCTCCCCGTTACGCGGGCTCAAGCAGGAGCAAAGCATGGCGTCGACCATTCATTCAGCCAATTCCACCGAGTCGCGGCCCGGGCGCTTCGGCGCTTACGGCGGACGCTATGTGCCGGAGACGTTGGTGGCGGCGCTGGATGAACTGGAGCACGCCTACGCAGAGGCTAAGTCCGACGTGGCGTTCCAGGCCGAGCTCAACTCACTGCTGAAGGACTACGCTGGGCGGCCCACCCCCCTTTACTTCGCCCAGCGGCTCACAGAATCGCTGGGCGGCGCCAAAATCTATTTGAAGCGCGAAGACCTGCTCCACACGGGCGCGCACAAGATCAACAACTCGCTGGGCCAGGCGCTGCTGGCGCGGCGCATGGGCAAGAAGCGCGTGATTGCCGAAACCGGCGCGGGCCAGCACGGTGTGGCCACGGCCAGCGCCTGTGCGCTTCTGGGGCTTGACTGCATCATCTACATGGGCGACGTGGATATGGAGCGCCAGGAGCTGAATGTGAAGCGCATGCGGCTGCTGGGCGCCGAAGTCCGTGGCGTCTCTTCGGGCGCCAAGACGCTCAAAGACGCCATCAGCGAGGCCATGCGCGACTGGGTGACGAACGTGCGCACCACGTACTACCTGCTCGGCAGCGCGCTCGGCGCGCATCCCTATCCCACCATGGTGCGCGACTTCCAGCGCGTGATCGGCGAGGAGATCCGAGGCCAAATTCTCGACAAGGAAGGCCGGCTGCCGAATGCGATCATCGCCTGCGTGGGCGGCGGGTCCAACGCCATTGGCGCGTTCTACGAGTTCATTCCCGACCCGCAGGTGCGGCTGATTGGAGTAGAAGCCGGTGGGCGCGGCTCGGCGCTGGGTGAGCATGCAGCGCGTTTCCAGGGCGGAGCGCCCGGCGTGCTGCAGGGCACGTATTCCTATGTTCTGCAGGATGAGGACGGACAGATCGCGCTCACGCACTCGGTCTCCGCCGGCCTCGACTACGCTTCCATCGGCCCCGAGCACGCCATGCTGCACGACACGCACCGCGCCGAGTACGTTTCGCGCGACGATGCCGAAGCGCTTGATGCGGTGGTCAAGCTGGCGCGCACCGAGGGGATTCTACCTGCGCTTGAAAGCGCGCATGCCGTGGCCGAAGCTCTGCGCGTTGCTCCCACATATGGCCCGCGTGACATACTGGTGGTAAATCTCTCAGGCCGCGGCGACAAGGATATGGGTATCCTTGCGCGCGAATTGAAGTTGTAGGAATCCAAGCTGCTCCATGCCGATTCGTTTCCATCACAAGCCGGGTCTTGTGGTTTATCTCACGGCCGGCGACGCCGGCCTGCACGCCGGCTGCATCAGCGCCCGCGAGTGCCTTGCCGCTACTCGTGCGATTGCACTTGCTGCCGTCGATGCCGGCGCCGATGTAATCGAGTTGGGCGTCCCCTTCAGCGATCCCCTGGCCGACGGACCCATCATCCAGCGCGCCAGTGAGCGAGCCCTTGCGCATGGCACGCGTCTCAAGGATGTCCTCACACTGGCCAGCGAGATTCGCACGGCGCGGCCCGCAGCAGGGCTCGTGATTTTCAGCTATCTGAATCCGATACTGCGTTACGGCCTTCATAAATTTGCCGATGATGCTGCCGCTGCAGGCGTGGACGGCGTGCTGGCCACGGACATGATCATCGAAGAAGCCGCGGAATATCTTGCTGAACTGGACCGCGTGGGCCTGGCATCGATTTTTCTTGCTGCGCCCACCAGTCCCGACGCGCGTCTTGAAGCCATCGCCGCGCATTCGAAAGGTTTCGTCTATGCCATTTCGCGCACCGGCATCACGGGCACGCAGCAGAGCCTGACTTCCGATTCCGCCGCGTTGGTCGCGCGCATCCGTCGATGGACTGGACCCGCCGGTAAGGGGCTGCCGGTGGCCGTAGGGTTCGGCATCAGCAACGCCGAACACGTCGCGCAGGTGGCGGAGTTTGCAGACGCCGCGGTGATTGGCAGCGCGATCGTCGAGCTCGTCGAGCGTGCAACGCCCGGCGCTGCTCCAGATTCCGTCGCCCGATTTATCAAGGGCCTGCGCTTACCCCATGCGGCGCTGGCCCGGTGAGAAATGCGGCTTCTAGCGTTTAGCTTCTAGCTCCCAGCTCGCGCGTGCCGGACCCGAGCCGCGTAGGTTTGCACCAGTTGAATGGAGCTAGGAGCTGGAAGCTAGCAGCTAGTGGCTGTAGTCGAGGTTGCAATGACCATCGAAGACCTGCGAATCCAGATCGATGCGCTGGACCGCCAGCTCGTAGAGCTGATCAGCGAGCGTGCGCGCGCCGCGCAGATGATTGGCCATCTCAAGGCTGCCACTTCGTTGCCGGTCTACGAGCCGGAGCGCGAAAAGGTCATCTACGCCAACGTGCGCGCGGCCAACAAGGGTCCGCTGCCTGACATCGAGCTAACGCACATTTACGAGCGCATTATCGACGTGATGCGGGCGTTGCAACGCAACGAGCTGGCCAGTGAGAGAAACGCCCAAGCCGCCCGAACATCGGGTCAACCGGGCCACGCCGCGGGTACCCCACAACCCCAGCGACAAGGGCCCGACGCTGGGGACCCCGGGACGAAACCCGAGACAGGGAATAAACCATGATTGTCGCCATGCAGGAGAAAGCTACCGAAGAGCAGATCGATGCCGTCATCAGCGCCATGGAAGAGGCAGGCGTGGACGTGCATCGCACCACAGGCGAGTTCCAGACCATCCTGGCGGGTGTCGGCCCCACGGCCGCCCTCGACCTTACGAAATTTGAAATGCTCCCGGGCGTAATGCACGTGCACCGCATCAGCGCGCCCTACAAGCTGGCCGGCCGCGCATGGCGGCCTGAGGGCACCGTCATTCAGTTTCCAAATGGCGCCACAATCGGCGGCCAGCAGGTGGCGATCATCGCTGGGCCCTGCGCGGTAGAAAGCCGCAAGCAGATCGCTACCATCGCGGAGTGCGTGAAGAATGCAGGCGGACGTTTTCTGCGTGGTGGTGCATTCAAGCCGCGCACCTCGCCGTATTCGTTCCAGGGGCTGGGCATTCCCGGCCTGGAGGCGATGCGCGAAGCGGCCGACGAAAACGGCTTGGCCGTGGTGAGCGAGGTGATGGAGATTGCGCAGATCGAGCCCATGCTGCCGCTGGTGGACTGCTTCCAGGTCGGAGCGCGCAGCATGCAGAACTTCAACCTGCTGCGCGAGTTGGGCCAGGTCCGCAAACCCATCCTGCTCAAGCGCGGCATTGCGGCCACGGTGGAGGAACTCCTGCTTTCGAGCGAGTACATCCTCTCCGGGGGCAACTACGATGTGATTCTTTGCGAGCGCGGCATACGCACCTACGAAACCTCAACGCGCAACACCATGGATATCGCGGCCATTCCGGTGCTGAAAAAGCTTTCGCACCTGCCCGTGGTCGCCGACCCCTCGCACGCAATGGGGCGGCGTGACATGGTTCCGGCAATGGCCAAGGCCGCCGTGGCCGCGGGCGTCGATGCGCTGCTCATCGAAATTCACCCCCTCGCCGACAAGGCTGTCTCCGACGCCGCGCAGACGCTTTATCTCGATCAGTTTGAGACGCTGGTGAGCGAGCTGAGGGTGCTGGCCGAGGCGGTGGGAAGGACCCTGTAAAAAGCAGCGGGGTTCGCGGTGTTAGCGTAGTTAGCGGAGTTAGAAAATCAGTCGGCGTCCTCGCGAACCTCGGGGCCCCCGACTCCGCTGACTCGCGCGAAGCGCAGCTAGCGCCCCTAACTCCGCTTTTCAAGGAAGACCTTGATCTCGCGCATCGCCATCCTCGGCACCGGGCTGTTGGGCACCTCAGTGGGCCTCGCCCTGCGCGCCACCGGATTCAAGGGCGCCATCGTTGGCTGGAACCGTAGCTCCGAGCAGGGGCAGCTCGCGCTGAAGATGGGCGCAATCGATTCCCTTGCGCCCGACGCGATCGACGCCGCGCGAGCCAGCCAGGTCACGCTCCTTGCTGTCCCCATTTACGCCACGCTCGATTTCATGGAAAAGCTGGCCGGCGTGCTCGGCCCCGAACAACTGGTCACTGACGTGGGCAGCACCAAGCGGCTCATCGCTGAGGCTTCCGTACGCCTCTACAACAAACCGGGCCGCGCGGCATTTCTTCCCGGCCATCCCATGGCGGGCAAGGAACGCGGTGGCGCCGCGCTGGCCGAAGCCAACCTGTTTCGCGGCGCCGTCTGGTTGTTTACCGACGATTCCCCGGAGCAGCGCTCTCCGCGTGCGGCCGAGCTTGTGAAGGATTGGCGCGAGTGGGTGACGAAAATGGGCGCGAAGACTCTCGATCTCGATCCTGTCCGCCACGACGAGCTGGTCGCATGGGTCAGCCATCTGCCGCAGTTCACGGCCACGGCGCTCAGCGCGCTGCTTGAAGAAGAAGTCGGCGAAGCACCTGAGCTTAAGGACGTGGGCGGGCGCGCGCTGCGCGAGATGACGCGCCTGGGCGCCAGTCCCTACTCCATGTGGCGCGACATCGCCCACACCAACACTGAAGCCGTGGAGCGAGCGTTGCTGGCTCTCGAGCAGCGTCTCGCGTACCTGCGCGAGAATCTGCGCACGCCCCAGTTGCGCAACGAATTCGAGCGGGCCAATCGCTTCCGCCGCGGCCAATAGCCTTGCCGCAATAGACCGTCATTTTCGCGCCCTTTTTCGTTATGGGGCCAGGGCAAATCGGCCAGTCTGAGGCTGTCTGCTATCTTCGAGGTTGCGGACCTCACGCCCAGCCACCACGGTGCATCGATGTCGAGGTCGCTGAGCTTCAGGAGTCTCGCCTCCATGTCCGATCCCTCAAGCCGCCGGTCCGAAGCTGGAGAATCCGTGGGATTCTTCCATCCATCGGGGCGCCCTTATCGCTTTACCATTTTGCTGTTCATCAGTCTGCTGGTTCTGGGCACCTACTTTGCCTACGACAGCATCGGCGCTCTCGCACCCACGCTCATTCAGGCTCTCCATCTCGACCGCAGCACCATCGGCAATCTCTACACGGCCTACTCGGTGGCTGCCGTCTTCATCGTCTTCTTCGGAGGCATGCTTTACGACAAGCTGGGTCCGCGCCGCTCCACCCTCCTGTTCAGCACCCTCATCTTTGTAGGCGCTACCATCGTGGCCCTCGCGCATGCCAAGTGGCAGCTGTTCGCCGGGCGGTTGATCTTCGGAGCCGGTTCCGAAACCCTCATCGCGGTGCAGAGCGCAGTCATCAGCCGCTGGTTCAAAGGCAAAGAGATGGCGCTTGCCTTTGGCATCGCCCTTACCGTCAGCCGTATCGGGACGCTCTTCAGCTTCAACACCGAAGAACTGATCTCCGAATACTTCGGCAGCTACCGCGTGGCGCTTTGGGCGGCGGCGGGTTTCTGCCTGTTCTCAGTGCTCTGCAACCTGGTGTACAACGTCATGGATCTGCATGGCGAGAAGGTGCTCGCGCTTCCCAAGCCGGAGGGCAGCGACAAAATCGTCTTCTCCGATATCGGGAAGTTCAACTCATCCTACTGGTACGTTGTCTTGCTCTGCGTCACCTTCTATAGCGCCATCTTCCCCTTCACGGCGCTCGCCACCGACATGTTCCACGGCAAATGGAGCTTCCCGCTGGTGAGCGCCTCCTCAGGCGGCTTTATGGCGCAGGTGTTTGACAACTTCCTGCACATGTTTTCCACGGCGCCGGGAATCACCAGCATCATCATCTTTGCGTCAATGGTTTTCGCACCCTTCGCGGGCAACCTGGTGGACCGTATCGGCAAACGAGCCACGCTGATGGTCGTGGGCTCCCTGATGATGATTCCCGCCCACCTCATCATGGGCATCACACACTGGAATCCAATCCCCAGCATGATCGTGCTGGGCGCAGCCTTCGTCCTGGTTCCCGCGGCCATGTGGCCATCGGTTCCGCTGGTGGTGGAGGAGAAGCGCGTGGGCACGGCCTTCGGCCTGATGACGGCCATCCAGAACATGGGTCTCGGGCTCTTCCCTCTGCTGAATGGCAAGCTCCGCGATGTCACCGGAACCTACACCGCGACCCAGATCATGTTCGCCTGCCTTGGCGTGGCCGGACTCGTCTTCGCCTTCCTCCTGTTGAAGTCCGACCGGCGACATGGCGGCAAGCTGGAGCAGGGAAAGAACGTAGAGTCCCAAGTCGCCAGAGTCGCAGAGGCCTCGGAACAACGCTAGGTTTCCCAATTCGGCAGCTACTGGCTATTCACACCAGTCGCAGCGCTTGACGCCTCCGCAGTTTCCGCCGCAGGTTCGGGCAACGCCGCGGGATCCAAGGTTTCAAGGCCTTCGATTCTTGCCGCCTCGAGCAAGGCGCCATGGGATGAAATAAAGCTGATGGGCGTGCCGGGGAACATATCGCGCGCCGCCAAGGCCGCGCCGAGTTGCAGGGCGTCGGGCCAGCGCAGCGCAGTCCGGTCGAGCAACTGGCGCGCCGCTTCCAGGACTCCGGGGTTCAGCGGTTGCTGCACCATGCGCGAAGATTCAATGCGCAGCAGGTCAAGTGCGGCCGATGCCGCTTCCGGCGCGATGTGGCCGGCGCGCTCGCGTCGCCGGATGGCCGCGTAGACCTCGAGAGGCGTCGCCGCCGAGATCAGCTTGCGGTTATCTTCCACGTTTTCCAGCAGCCGGATGAGGGCATCGGTACCGGGCTCGCGCACGAACAGCTTGGCGAAGGCCGTGGCTTCAAGAAAATAGAAGCTCACAAGTTACCCCGCTCCTCATCGATCGCCACGCCAACCGGCTCGCCCTGCACCTCGACGGGATGGAAGCGCTGTGTATCTTCGGCAATACCCGCTTCGGCACGGTTGAGACGGATGGTCGTGGTCGGATACGCCGGCGTCTTGGGATTGGCGATTTTGCTGGTCAGCACCACGCCACGCTGAATGGCCTCGGCCAGCACCGCCTGCCGCGTTTCAGGATGCTGGTTCCAGCGGTATGCCTTGCGCGGCAGGAAGGAATCGCGGAACCACTTGAGCGCAATGAAAGCATGGCCTCCCCGCTCGGCTTCGGCCAGCGCTGTACACAGCTCTTTCACGCGCGCATCCATGTCGGCTGGAAGCACGCCTTCGGCTTCTCCGTCCTCCTCATCCAGCACGCGAGCAGGCGCAGTGCGCTGTACGCGGCTCGCCCGGGGAGCGGGCTCGTCGCCATCGATCCGCTCAAAATAGATGCGCACCTCATCATCCTCCGGCGACCAGGTGTCGGCCGAAGCGTCACGCCGCTTGCTGCGGCCGTTCTCACTGCACAACTCCACAATTGCTTGATATCCAGGAGGCGCCAGGAAGCGCAGCGCTCGCGCCAGTCCCGGGTCCTGCGAATAGGCCAGTTCATTTAAAGCTTCTTCGATTATCTCTTCGGCCGCTGGGATGCTCAGATTGCCGTTTTCGACGCTGCTATGCGCGCTTCTTGTCGCCTTCATTTCTCTCTCCCTGCACTGCCGCCCGAGGACCCGGAGCCAGACAGATCACCGGCCGGTGGATCGACCCGGCTCGGAGCTGCGCCGTTCGCTTCAGGCTGCAGAATTATCTCTAAAAGTCATTCCCCAAACTTCACTGGAAATAAAAAGGATCGGTTTCATATCAACCGTTCCGCCGATCTAACAAAGCGAAATGAATGTATTGCCGACCGACTGCCACACGCCAAAACGGGATTTACCCATCAGCGAAAGTGGCCCATAGGTATTTTTCAAAGCTACGGTAAACGAGCGAACCAGGAAATTAACCAGCTCCAAGCCCCAAATACACAATAAGTCCGCTGGCTATGTGAAAAGATTCTAGCGCAAAATCAAGCATTTTCTGCACCAAATCGCCCAGATTCTTTCCGTTGCAGGTGTGGATTCCCAAGCGGCACCTCCGGTTCGCGCTCACCGAGGGCTCAAAAATCCGTAAAATAGAATATATGCGCCGCTGTTTGCCGCTCATACTGGCTTTTTCCCTGTCCTGCCCCCTCATGCACGCCGACGGCCCGCCATTTGACCTCTCCGGACCGAAAGTGGATGTGCACGTCAAGCGCGGTGAGGTCACCCTGCCCGTCTCTGAGACTCCCAACCTATGGCCCGGCGACCGGCTCTGGATTCATCCTGACCTGCCTGAAAGCCAAGGCGCGCATTTCGTCCTGGTCATAGCCTTCCTGCGCGGATCCACCAATCCTCCGCCGCCGGAGTGGTTCACGCGGGTAGAAACCTGGACCCGCGACGTTCGCGACGAGGGTATTTTTGTCACAGTGCCCAGGGAAGCTCAGCAGGCGCTTCTTTTCCTCGCTCCGGAAACGGGCGGGGACTTTAACACCTTGCGCAATTCAGTCCGCGGCCGACCCGGCTCATTCGTGCGTGCTGCGCAGGATCTGCAGGCCGCCAGTTGGGAGCGGATGCGTCTCGATGACTACCTGGATGACGTAAAGGTGACCTCGCAGTTCGATCCTGCGGCCCTGAAAACACGCACGGAAATGGCTGCGCGCAGCCTGGGCATCAAAATCAATGAAAGCTGCTTCGCCAAGCCTCCTGACGAGCAAGCTCCCTGCCTCTCGCAGAATTCGGAGGGCATGGTGCTGGACGACGCCAACGCGCAGTCGCTGGTGGACCAGTTGGCCAGCGGGTCCACACTGGACCTCATGAATCAGCTCAGTTCCACTCCCAGGGCCGGCGGCGGGGTCTACAGCCCATATGTCGGCGCAATTGTCGACACGGCCAAAATCCTCGCATCCTTGCACACAGCACATTTCCAGTACATCCCCGCGCTCGCCCTGCCCAAAGAGGACGCCCTCAACCTGCGGCTCAACATGCCGCCATCGTTCGTCAATCCGAAATCGGTGGTCGTCGTCGCGTTGCCGCCCATTGGTCCGGCAAGGCCCGAGCCTCTGCATGCTGTCGATCCGTCCCTAAGTTTTTGCGCCTCGAAACCGGGGCTTGTGCTTCCGGCCGAAGGCGCACCGCTGGTATTCGCCACGGAAATGGCGCATGACCTGTCTTTGCGTATTGCGGGCGGCGACGCCAAAAAAATCGCGCTTGACGTACCCATAGCGGCTGACGCGGCCCAAGGCGGCCTCATTCCTACGCAGCCCCTGCCCGCGCTTCCCGGAGGAGAACTAACTGTTCAAGTGCGAGGCAAGTGGGGATTTGACGATTGGGAGGGCCCGCAATTCAAGCTGGTGGTGGCCCAACCCGGCAAGTGGGCGCTGGGCCCGGGCGACGAATCTGCCTTGGTTGTGGGCCGCGACGACACACTCCACATCGAGGGACCGAGCGCGGTCTGTGTCGACAAGGTCAAGGCTGAATTTGGCGGGAATCACCCCCTCCCGGTGACCTGGAAGCCGGTTAAAGCGGGCGCTTTGGAGGTGAATATGCCTCTGAAAGACGCAGGGCCGGGGCCGGTCAACCTCACGATCTACCAGCTTGGACTCACTGCACCCGACAGGTTGTCGATGGTGGCCTACGCGGCGGCTGCCGCGCTCGACAGCTTGACACTCAACTGCGGCGACAAGACCGCGCTTCTCAAGGGCACACGGCTCGACGAGGTCGCCAAGGCCGAGGTCAGCGGCATCACCTTCACCCCTTCGGCGCTGAACCATGTCGACAATCTCGACGAGTTACTGCTGACTGCGGCCGGAGCCACGTCGAGCCTTGAGCCTGGCAGACCATATGTGGGCCATGTGGAGCTCAGGGACGGCCGCATGCTGAGCTCGCCCGTAAGCGTCAGTCCGCCGCGCCCCGAAGTCGCTCTGCTCAGCAAGGGCATTCAGGACGACAGTTCTGCAGCACCGTTGCCGGTGCAGTTCGGCAGTTCCAACGATTTGCCCATTGAGGACCACCTGGTGTTCTTTCTGAAGTCCAGTGTGCCCGCCAGTTTTCCCCGCGATGAAAAGGTGGAGCTGGCCGCGGCTGACTCCAGCTTTCACGCCGTCCTCACCGTTAGCGACGGGAGCCTGATGCTCGAAAACGCCGACACGGCGATGGCCAGCGTCGATCCACTCACCCGTTTCGGCTCCTCGGCTTTCGGACCCGTGCGCGTTCGTCCCATCGCTGCCGATGGCGCGGCCGGCGATTGGGTTCCCTTGGGCACATTCGTCCGGGTTCCGGGCTTCAGGGAGCTGCGCTGCCCTCGCTCCACTTCCAAGCCGTGCATTTTAAGCGGAGCTAATCTCTTTCTGGCTTATGCCATCGCCGCCACGCCGGACTTCGACAATCCCACCGACGTTGCGCCCGAGTTCACCGGCACGCAACTTGTCGTTCCTCATCCTTCGAATGGAGTGCTCTATCTGAAGCTGCGGGACGATCCTGCCACGGTGCAAACGCTCACGCTGCCGGTCACCACGATTTCTCTTGCCGAATCAAAAACATTGCCTGCGACAATCGCTCCCAATGGGGCGCTGCCGGCCTCTCCTTCCTCGGCGGAAACCGTCACTGGCGCACCGCAGACTGCGTCCCCCGCTCCTCAAGCGGCTTCGACGGCGCCATCTGCTCAGGTTCCGGCCTCCCCAGGCGCGCCGGCCCAAACGGCCCCGCCGAATTCGAAGTAGCCAGACCAGGAGTGAAGGCAGAGCTCTTCTGTGAACGACTCGCAGACCAGCTAATTAAAGTAGGCGCGATTCTTTTCGGAAAACTCCGCCTTGCCCGCCGGCAGCTCGTCCAGCGGAAAGATCGCGTTCTGCGCGCAGATCGCGGCGCAGTTGCCGCAGTCGATGCACTCATCGGGATTGATGAAAACCTGCGCGACGGTTGCGGCGGCGGGATCGCCTTCGGCAGGCGCGATTGCGGCGGTCGCGCACTCCGCGACGCAGACAAAATCCTTGATGCAAGCATCGGTCACGAGATAAGCCATGGAAAGAATGCTCCTCAAGCGGGGCAATTTCCTTGCGCGCCCTCATTGTCGAGGCTACCTTTGCGGCCGACCAGGCCACCGTGATCCAAATCACGAAAAGGCCCCCACAAAATGAGAAGTCTTCAATTATGGGACGGGTCCCGATTCGGCAATGGCCGGTTCGCCTTTTGAGCCCGACGTTTGGCCGGCCCCAGTAAGCCGCGATTTCGCCCGGTGCGCATTTAAACTAGACGAGTTATGGCCACGCTTAAAGCTGTGCGCGGGACACGCGACCTGCTGCCGCCGGAGACGGAGCTTTGGAACCGCATTGAGGCGACCGCGCGCCAGGTTTTCGCGCGTTACAACTTCGGCGAGATTCGCACCCCCGTCTTCGAAGACACGGCCCTGTTTGCACGCAGCGTGGGCGAAGAGACCGACATCGTCTCCAAGGAGATGTACACATGGGAGGATCGAGCCCGCGCGCAGTCGGAGAAGGCGCAGTCTCTCACCCTCCGCCCTGAAAACACCGCTGGCGTCGTCCGCGCCTACATTGAGCACAAGCTGGGCGAGAGCGGCCAGTTGCAGAAGCTCTACTACATCGGGCCGCAGTTCCGGCGCGAGCGCCCGCAGAAAGGCCGCTACCGGCAGTTCTGGCAGATCGGCGCCGAGGCGATCGGCCCTCCCTCGTCTGGAAGCGAGAGTCCCCTGCGTGACGCCGAGGTGCTCGAAATGCTGGCTACACTGCTTGACGAGCTGGGCATCAAGGGATGGACTCTGGAGCTCAACTCCGTCGGCTCGTCGGCCGACCGCGCCCGTTACAACGAAGTGCTGCGTGCGGCGCTCGTCTCGGTCGCGCCAAAAATGTGCGTGGATTGCCAGCGCCGCGCCGTCACCAATCCCCTGCGCGTGCTCGACTGCAAGGTGCCCCAGGACCAGCCGATTATCGAGGCGCTGCCGAAAATTGGCGATTCGCTCAGCGCGGACTCAAAGGAGCATTTTGCAGCCGTCCTCGTCGCGCTTGATGCGGCCGGCGTGGCCTACAGTCTGAATGCCCGGCTCGTTCGTGGCCTCGACTACTACACGCGGACAACCTTCGAATTCACGCACGGAGGCCTCGGCGCCCAGAATGCGCTGCTCGGTGGCGGCCGCTACGACGGGCTGAGTGAGGCCCTCGGCGGTCCGCGGGCGCCGGGAATCGGCTTTGCGATGGGCTTGGACCGGCTGGTGCTTACGATACAAGCCACAGAGGCTGACCAAAACGCTGCCGCACGGCCGGCCCTGGATGCTTACGTCGCGCCGCTCGGTGAAAACCTCAACGTCGCTGCGCTGGTTTTGGCCCGCGAGCTGCGCCAGACGGGCCTGCGTGTCGAGCTCGGCGACGGCAGCTTCCGCCTCAAAAAGTCCTTCGAAGCAGCCGACAAGCTCGCCCGAACCATCGTCATCCTCGGCGAAGACGAACTCCAATCCGGTATCCTGACAGTGAAGGACTTCACTAGAGGCACACAGACAAAGGTTCCTCGCGCTGAGCTGGCCGCGTTTCTTGCCACGACCGCAGGCGAGTAGCAAGGATACGGGAGTGCTCGACTTTTTAGGCAATCTGGAACGCACTAACATGTGCGGCGAGCTGCGCGCGGCAAACGCCGGCCAGCAGGTGGTTGTGATGGGTTGGGTGAACCGCCGCCGCGACCACGGCAATCTGATCTTTCTCGATCTCAGGGACCGCTCCGGCATTGCGCAGATCGTTCTCGACAAGGAGCTCAGCCCCGAGGGCCACGCCAAGGGCGAGCACGTGCGCCCGGAGTACGTGGTTGCCGCCGTAGGCAAGGTGCGACTGCGCGCGCCCGACGCCATCAATCCCAAGATGGAGACCGGCGAGATCGAGATTGAGGCCACCGAGCTGCGCGTGCTCAACGATGCGCGCCTGGCGCCGTTTTCGCCGGCCGAAGAGGCCATCCAGAACGAGGAAGTTCGCCTGAAATACCGCTATCTCGATTTGCGCCGAGCCGAAATGCAGCGGAATTTCCGGCTGCGCCACCAGATTACTCTCGCCATTCGAGAGAGCCTGAGCAAGCAGGGCTTTCTTGAGATCGAGACGCCGATTTTGACCAAGTCCACGCCCGAGGGCGCTCGCGATTTTCTTGTTCCCAGCCGCGTGCATCCCGGCGAGTTCTACGCACTGCCACAGTCGCCTCAAATCTTCAAGCAGATTTTGATGATCTCCGGCTTCGACCGCTATTTTCAGATCGCCCGCTGTTTCCGCGACGAGGACCTCCGCGCCGATCGCCAGCTTGAATTCACACAGGTTGACCTGGAGATGAGCTTTCCCCGGCAGGAAATGGTCTTTGGCGTGGTCGAGCAGTTCATGAGGGCGGCGTTTGCGGCGGCCGGCATCGACCTTCCCATCCCGTTTCCGCGCACCACCTACGACGAATCCATGCGCCGCTACGGCACTGACAAGCCGGACCTGCGCCTGCCCGGCCTCACTGACGTGCGCTCTGCATTTACCGGCGACGCTCTGGCCACAATGCAAATCGATCCGGCGCTGCCCATCGTGGCGCTGCGCATTCCCAAAGTTGGCGAACTCAGCCGCAAGGAGCGCGAGGAGAACCACCCGCTCTTCGATCAAAAAAAAGGCGCGAAGTTTGTCGACGACTTCAAGCGGCTGGCAAAGAGCTTTCCTGAAGCCGCCGTAAAGGTGCGTGAGCTGACGCGCGCCGATGATACCGACTTCGTTATCGTGGTTGCCGGCGATCCCGCGCACCACATCAAGGCCAGCGACACCAAGTTTCCCGGCCGGCTCTCCGAGCGCGAGATCAACGTCTACGCGGCTGCCGGCAACTTCCGCGCCGAACTGGCCAAGAAGTACGCCGAGCGGCATGGCGCGTTTCGCATTACCGACCAGGTGGTTCAAGATGCGTGGGCGTGGAATTCAACGCAGCCTCTGGTCGACGGCTGCTACGCATTCCATCCTATGTGGCTCACCGATTTCCCCATGTTCGAGTACGATCTGGCGCAAGCCAAGTGGGTGCCCGCGCATCATCCCTTCACCGCGCCCATCGAGGCCGATATGGCGAACCTGGTCACCGATCCGGCCAGCGTCCGCGCCAATTGCTACGACCTGGCCATGAACGGGCTCGAACTCGGCTCGGGCTCCATCCGCATTCACCGTAAGGATGTACAACAAGTGATCTTCCGCGCCCTGGGCATCAGCGACGATGAGGCGCGCGCGCGCTTTGGCTTTTTTCTCGACGCGCTCGAATACGGCACGCCCCCTCACGGCGGCATTGCGTTGGGGCTCGACCGCATCGTGATGCTTCTGGCCGGCGCGGCCAACCTGCGCGAAGTGATCACCTTCCCCAAAACCGCCAAGGCCATTGACCTGATGGCAGAAGCGCCGACCGCAGTGACCGAGGAGCAATTAAAGGAGCTGCACATCCGCGTAGCAAGGCGGAGCTGAGCAGCGCCCGGCCAAACATACTGGCCGACGGTCAGACGGCGCCTTTCGGCCGTCAATGCGCCCGGCTCGTTGGGGCGAAGCCTCGCTCAAGCCCCACCGCCAAAAGTCATAAGGAACCCATAAACGCTAGCCCATCTATAGGCTTCTCTTATTTTTCGTTCATGCCTCGTTCACGCCAGGCGTTCCAAGCTTCTAAGTGAAGAAGGAGGTTGCGATGCGATTCAGCCTGACCTTTAGTATCGCCGTCCTTGCTTGTGCTGTGGCTTCGGGTAGTTTGCGCGCAGCCACGCCCCCGGCGCAGAACTTAAGCCACGCGGACCTGAAAAAGATGGCGCAGAACGCGCATACAACGGAGGATTACCTTACGCTGGCGTCATATTTCCGCTGGCGTCAACAGCAGTTTGAGCAAAAGGCGCACGAGGAGCTTGTGTTCTGGGCACAGCGCAGCATGAATGTTTCGCTTGAAGCGGCGAAGTATCCGCGGCCCGTTGACTCCTCAAAGAACCGCTACGAGTACTTCGTGTATGAAGCGCAGAAGATGAGCGCGCAAGCTGCGCGGTACGAAAGCCTTTCGGAGAGCACCATCCGCTGACCTCCGCCCCGCTCTTTGCGCAGTATCCTCACACACACTTTCCACGCGCCGGCGCCTGCCGGCGCACTCATTTTGCGCGCCCTCCAAGCATTGATTCCCCATAGATTCTTTGCAACATATTTATGTTTCGCTGATGCCTCGATGGCTACCCTTTCGTTACAGGGACTTACAGCGATTCCAGAGTGTGTGTGTGACGCTCCTTGGATTCTTGCGGGTTCGCGGGATCGCTTGTGCTCCCACAGCCGCGGCAGGGGCTGTCGTCGGGGCTCTGGATGGCCGCAGGGACTGCGATTCAGCGGCACTGAAATCGTATGTCTGGAATCGCTTTCGGGATGGAAAGCCCGCTCGCTATGGATGTTGCCAACATTCTTGGAGAACGCAAGCATCCCACCGCCGCACGGTTCATCGGGGAAACCCTGATTGCGTGCTGGATCATCGCGATGCTTACGTTCACCGGCTTCGTCCTCCACTTCAATCCGGCGCCGCTGGGGTTTTTGTTTCTTCTCGTGGTGGTTTGCGAGGCCATTCTTTGCGGTTTCTGGCAGGCCTCGATCGTTTCGCTGCTGGCATGCGCGTGTCTTGATTACTTCTTCTATCCGCCACTCTTCCAATTCAGGATCGCTAATCCCGAGGATTGGGTGGCGCTGGGCGCATTTGAAGTCAGCGCGCTCGTGGTCAGCCGTCTCTCGACAATCCAACAGAGCACCTGGCGTGAGGCCAAGCTGCAACGCACATCCATGGAGCAGCTTTACGAATTGAGCCGCAGCACCCTGCTCATCAATTTGCACCAGCCGCCCGGACCGCAACTGGCGCAACTGATTCTGCGCATTTTTGCCGCCGAGGGCGTGGCCATCTTCGATGCCAACTCGGGCGCGTGCTCCGCCGCCGGCGCCTGGGCCGAGGACGAGCAACAGCTGGCCAAGGAATGCTATCTCGCGCAGGCTGAAGATCATGACCGCGTCACTCGCACCTCGCGCAAACTCCTCCACGCGGGCGGCAAATGCATCGGCGCAATGGCCATCCGAGGCAATCTCGAAGTGCTGGCCGCGGACGCGTTGGCCTCGCTCACGGCCATCACTCTCGACCGCTGCGTGTCCTTCGAAAAGGAAAGCCAGGTGGAAGCGGCCCATCAAAGCGAGCGGCTGCGGGCTGCGGTGCTCGACTCGCTGGGCCACGCCGCCAAAACGCCGCTGACCGCGATTCAAGCCGCGGCCGACGGATTAAGCGAGGTGGGCAAGCTCAACTCAGCGCAGCAGCAACTGCAGGCGCTCATCCGGAACGAGGCGGAAGAATTGAGCCAGCTGAGTACGCGCCTGCTGCAAACCGCCCAGCTTGAAACCGAGGAGTTGAGCGTGGCCAGGGATGAGATTGTCGTCGCAGACCTCATTCAATCCGTCCTCAAGGAGCAGTGCGAGCGCATGTCGGGTCATCCCATCGAGATCGCGGCGCCCGATGCCGCCCTCACTCTACGCGGCGACCGCGACCTGCTCTCCATGGCGCTGTCTCAGTTTCTCGACAACGCGGCCAAGTACTCTTTCGCCGGAACCGCCGTCAAGGTTGCGGCGTGGGAGAGCCACTCGCAGGTGTTGCTTTCGGTGCACAATTTCGGCCCGGCCATTCCCATCTCCGACCGCGAGCGCATCTTCCAGCGCTTTTACCGCAGTGAAAGTACGCGCCACCTGGCGGCGGGAACCGGCATCGGCCTTTCCACCGTCATGATGGCCGCCGAAGCGCATCATGGCCATGTCTGGGTGATCAGCAATTCTGAGGAAGGAACCACGTTTTATCTGTCTCTTCCCCAGTCGGGAGGCGCAGCGTAGGTGAAAGACGAAACCTCAGGCAACCTGCTTATCGTGGATGACGAGCGCTCGATCCGGCTTTCGCTGCGAGCGATTCTCAGCAATTTCGGCTACGAGATTGTTGAGGCCGCGCGCGGCGAAGAGGCGCTGGCCCTGGTGCGCAGCGAGCGCTTCGATGCCGTTCTTCTCGATATCAACATGCCGGGTGTGGGAGGCATTGAAGTATGCAGGCAGATGCGCAAGGCAGCACCGCGTTTGCCTATCGTGATGCTTACCGTGCTCGGCGAGGAGGACCGCAAAGTGGAGGCGCTCGATGCCGGCGCCGACGACTACATTACCAAGCCGTTTCAGTTGCGCGAGCTCACCGCACGGCTGCGCGCAGCCATGCGCCGTAACCGCGTCTTCGAAGCCGACCAGTCCGCCATTCGCATTGGCGATGTACTGCTCGACCCCGAACGCCACGTAGTCGAAAAGCGCGGCCGCCGCGTTCACCTCACACCCCGGCAGTTCGAGTTATTGCATTTCCTCATGGCGAATGCGGGACGGCCAATCCCTCATGCCAGGATTCTGCGCTCGGTGTGGGGACCCGAGTATGGCGGCGAGTTGGAGTACCTGCGCACATTCATCCGCCAGATTCGCATCAAAATTGAAGACGATCCTGCCCATCCGGAATACCTTGTGACCGACTCTCACATCGGCTACCGCTTCAATGAAGATCTGCAGGCTGCTCAATCGCCCGGCGAGCAAGAACCCGCCGGCGAATGACAATCGCTGTGTGTGCGGACGCCCGTTGCGCCTTGGGCGTCGCACCACCTCTGTGGTATATTTTTCAAGGTGCGAGAGGTAATTTCTTTCGGCTCACGCCTGCGCCGGTTTGTCTCGCGCGGCGTTCAACCCTCAAGGACGCGTAGCTCAACTGGCAGAGCATTCGGCTCTTAACCGACAGGTTGAAGGTTCGATTCCTTCCGCGTCCACCAGCCTTCGCCCGCTCGCCTTCGGCACGGCATACCTCCCGAATGGCGCGCCGTAGCTTCCAGCGAAGGCTGACACCACTGTGACAAAATTGCGACAGTGCCCGGGCAGCCCCCGCGGCGCGTTCTCGCATGAGCGAACAGGGTCAGATTCGCATCGGAATGTCTGGCTGGCGCTACGATGAATGGCGCGGAACCTTCTACCCGCCGGGTCTCGCCCAGCGGCGCGAGCTCGAATTCGCCTCGCGGCAACTCAACTCAGTGGAGGTGAACGGAACCTTCTACTCGTTGCAGCGGCCGAAGAGCTATCTCCAGTGGATCAGCGAGACTCCCGCCGATTTCGTTTTTGCCGTAAAGGGCACGCAGTTCATTACCCACCAGCGCAGGCTCGAAAACGTCGCCGGACCCCTCGCGAATTTTCTCGCCCAGGGTCTGTTGCAGCTGGGCCGCAAACTCGGGCCAATCCTCTGGCAATTCCCGCCCAACTTCAAGTTCAACCCTCAGCTTCTTCAGGATTTTTTCGATCTGCTGCCGCGAACTCACAAGCAGGCGGCACTCTATGCACGCCAGCGCGATGAATGGATGGCGGATCGCTCGTGGCTCGAAGTCGAGGAGGACTTTCCTCTCCGCTACGCCATTGAGACGCGCAACAAGAGCTTCGCCGTCCCTGAATACATCGCGCTGCTGCGCAAGAACCAGATCGCTGTGGTTGTCGCCGACACCGTGAAGTGGCCGCGGATGATGGATATTACAGCGGACTTTGTTTACTGCCGCCTCCATGGCAATGAAGAGCAGTATCCCAATGGCTATGACCCCGAGGGTATCGATAGTTGGTCGCATCGGGTTCTGGCCTGGTCGCGCGGTGAGGAAGTGACCGACGGCCTCAGAGTGCATCCTGACCCTGCTCCGAAGCGGGCTTCTCGTGACGTGTTCGTCTATTTTGACGACGACGTCAAAGTGCATGCGCCCCACGATGCGGTGAGCCTTACGAAACGGATTGCGGAATTTTCCGGCGCCTCGTAAGTTCCCGCGACCGCCCCTTTCGACAAGCCTGCCGCCTTGCAAGCCGCACGGCCGCACTCCGTTCCTCGTGCTCCCCATCACTGCTAAAGCTCCCTGCGCGGAGTTAGATCAGAAGTCATCGTGGTGTGTCCGCGGTTGCCGAGGGCCCGTACGGGGGTTAACTTTTTTAATTCAGAACCTTGCTCTAGATCGCCTAGGCAGCCCCTTCTTCCAGGCAGCTTCTGCGTGGCACGCCACAGGCTGGAATCTGCGGATGATGAGCTTCGATAGCCGCTCGTTTCTGATGTGCCCTTCCGCGCCGGGAACCGCTCTGGGTGCGGTCGACTTTGCCTCGCCCGCTGCCCCCGTCCCTGTTGCCTCCGAAGCGCAGTCGCAAAGCCATGCGCTATATAACGTCGAAGCGAAGTTCTACGAAAAGATGCCCAACCGCAAGATCCGTTGCAAGCTGTGCCCGCGCGAATGCATCGTGGGTGACAAGGAGCGCGGCTATTGCGGCGTGCGCGAGAATCGCGGCGGAACGTACTACACCCTCGTCCACTCACGTGTCTGCGCGGCGCACATCGATCCCATTGAGAAGAAACCGCTCTTCCATTACCTGCCCGGCACCACGGCGTTCTCAATCGCCACCGCCGGCTGCAACGTGCACTGCAAATTCTGCCAGAACTGGGATATCTCGCAATCGAGGCCCGAGGAGATCCCTGCCGAATACATTTCCCCGCAGCAGGCGGCCGCGGTCGCACGCCAGTACAACTGCCCCACCATCGCTTACACCTACAGCGAGCCGGTGGTCTTTGCCGAGTACGTGATGGACACCGCCGATGCCGCTCATGCCGCCGGTGTGCGCAGCATCGTGGTCTCGAACGGCTACATGCAGCACGACTCGCTCGCGCAGGCCTACGGCAAAGTGGATGCGGTCAAGATTGACCTCAAGGCCTTCAGCGAAACCTATTACACCAAGGTCGTCATCGGCCAGCTGAAGCCGGTTCTCGAATCGCTAGTGACGCTGCGCAGGATGGAGAAGTGGACCGAGATTGTCTATCTTGTTGTGCCCACACTCAACGACGATGACGCCGGATTCCGCGGCTTGGCGCAGTGGATCAAGGCTAACCTCGGTCCGGATGTCCCTCTGCACTTCACGCAGTTTCATCCCGAGTATCTGCTCAAGAATCTCCCCATCACGCCTGTCCTCACGCTGGAGCGCGCCAAGGCCATCGCCGATGCTGAGGGTCTGCACTACGTCTATATCGGCAACATGCCCGGCCATCCCGCACAGAACACCTACTGCCCGCAGTGCCGCAAGCTGCTTGTGGAGCGCGTGGGCTTTACGGCCGGCCAGATACTCATCCGCGAAGACTCGACCTGCCCCTACTGCCGGCACGCTATCCCCGGAATCTGGCACGCTTGAAGAAGCACAGGAGGTTGACCCATGAAGATCGCAAGGAGATCCGCCATGGCATGGATGATGACGCAATGCATTGCCCTCCTGGTTGGCGCGCCCGTTTTGCATGTTCGCGCGGCATCGGGCCCGGCGGTAGCTGAGAAGGTCCGGCCCGCTGCCGTCGCCGGCGCATTCTATCCCGCCGATCCAAAAGAGCTATCGAAAATGATCGATGACCTGCTCGCGCAGGCCACGCCTCCGCCCGTCGACGGCGAAATTCTGGCCGCCGTCGCGCCCCACGCCGGGTATCCATTTTCCGGCCCGGTGGCCGCATGGACCTACGCCGCGCTCAAAGGCCGCAAATATTCCCGTGTCATCGTCATTGCGCCCTCGCATTACGTGGGCTTCGGTTTTACTTCGGTCTATGACGGCGATGCGTATACCACACCTCTCGGGCGGATTCGTGTCGATAAAGAGTTCGCCCGTCGCCTGGCGAAGATGGGCCCGACCATTGCGCTCTCTGACAAGGGCCATCAATTCGACGCTGGCGCTCCTGAGCACTCCGTGGAAGTGGAACTGCCGTGGTTGCAAAAGGTCCTCGGTAACTTTGAGCTGGTGCCTATCGTCATGGGCGACCAAAGTTACGAGAGCAGCCGCGCGCTGGGCGTGGCGCTGGCCACATTGCTCCACAACCAGCACGACACGCTGGTTCTGGCCAGCTCCGATCTTTCGCATTACCACACCTACGACCAAGCCGAGACCATCGATCACAAGACTCTGCATGCGCTGGAAGCGTGGGACTACCTGAGCATGTCGCGCAACTTTGGGTCGCGCGTGTGGGAGGCGTGCGGCGGCGCGCCGATTGCAGCTGCCATGATCTACGCGGAGCGCATGGGCGCAAGCCAGGCCGAGGTGCTCCGCTACGCAAACTCCGGCGACGTGAACGGCGACCATTCTCGCGTAGTCGGCTACAGCGCCGATCTCTTCATCAAATCGGCACACGCGGCAGATTCGGTCTCTCCTTTTTCCCTCACTGATCAGGAAAAAGCCGAGTTGCTTGCGGTAGCCCGCAAGTCGGTCGAATACATGATTGAAAACAAGAACCCCTACGCGCCTCAGCCGAGCACGAGCGAAACCCTGAACCGCGAATACGGCGCCTTCGTCACGCTGACTGAAGGCGGCGAACTGCGCGGCTGCATCGGCTACACCTCACCCATCAAGCCGCTTTACATGACGGTGCGCGACACCGCGACGCTGGCCGCCCTCCGCGACCCGCGCTTTCCGCCGGTCAGTGCCTCCGAGCTGCCCAGGCTCGCCTATGAAATCTCTGTGCTCTCGTCGCTACGGCGCGTGACCAACCTCGAGCAGATCAAGGTAGGCCGCGATGGGCTGCTGATAAAGAACGCCGACAGCGAGGGCCTGCTGCTGCCGCAGGTTCCCGTGGAGCAGAAATGGGATCGCCAGACTTTCCTTGAAGAAACCTGCCGCAAAGCCGGCATGGACCTCAACTGCTGGAAGGACGAGAACACCGATATCTTCAGCTTTACGGCGGTCGTGTTCAACGAGAACGGCAGGGAATAGGGGTCAGACTGAATCCAAGCACCGCAGCCACTGCGCGAGCGCCGCACGTGCACCTGCGTGTGTGCGCACTGCGCTTCCATGCGATGCATTCTGATTTGGTTGATTCACTGGTACGGAATTAAAGGACACCCAAATGGAAAAGCAAGGTCGGCGGACACCGCGTCCACAGTTTCACAGTTTCTGCAACGTCAACCGGAATCGGCTGCGAGCTGCTGATTCAGAGTGAGCGGATAGCCTCACATTCTCACTGCTCATTTTTCGAGGGGGCGCGGGAGACGGCGGGACCGATGGTGCGCCCGGAGAGATTCGAACTCCCGACCTAATGCTCCGGAGGCATTCGCTCTATCCAGCTGAGCTACGGGCGCGCTTCCCTAGGATAGCGCAATAGCGCAGGAATGACATGTCAGGGTTACCATCGGCGCGGCCGCCACGGTGATGGCGAAAAGCGACGCACAGGTGTGATAGGATCATCGCGCCGAATCCGGGTAATCGACGTGTGCCGGCGGCAGAAACACAGGAGGTTGACTTCAGATGAGCAAACTTGCAGGTACCTGGGTCCGAGTCTTGGGAATCAGCATGCTGGCGGCCATGCTCTTCCCTGTGGCCGCGCGCGCTGCGGTGGACACATTCCTTTGGATCGACGGAGTCAAGGGCGGATCGACCGACGACAAACACAAGGACTGGATCGAAATCCAGTCGTTTGACACAGGCACGTTGCAGAATCGCGCAATGGCCGAAAGGGCGGGGCGTCCGGTCACTCATGAGCCGCTCGTGATCACGAGAGAGGTGGACGCAGCTTCGCCGAAGCTAAGGGCATTTTGCGCTAGCGGCAAGCACTTTCCGGCCATGAACCTTGACGTGGTTTCAGGCGGCCGGACGCTGCACTACCGCCTGACAGATGTAACCGTGAATTCCTACGCCATGCGTAAGGCGGGCGGGAGTCAAATCGAGGAGATCTCGTTTACCTACCAGAAGATCACCGCGAGTTGAGCGACTGGAGCGGGGTGCTGGGTCAGCTGACCTGGCACCCCGGCACGCTCGTTGACTTAAGCCTGTTTTTTCGCTATTCTAAAGACCTTGCGCGGTGTTGCGCTTGTGGTACGTGTGTGCGGACCCCCATCATTGGTTTTTGCCCGATGGGGTGACGAGTGCCCATTCGGATCGGTCTGGCTGAGGCCTTGAGCGACCTTGGCTGGAGCAGGCGGCAGGCGGCTGAACCCGGTTAGAGGGTCGGCAAAGCCAAAGGCCCTGTCGAGGGCCGACCCCCGCAGCTTCTCACCCGAACAGATTTGTTTGGCAGTGGGCAGATTTTCTTAAAGCCCGTGCGCATTTGGCGCGGGCCGGAATGGTTTGCGCGGGCTTGCGCATCCCCATCCGAGAGCAACATTGCCTTAGGATGCGGAACCCAGGTTTTTTTGAGGACTGAAGACAGATGTCGACGTATGTTCCGAGCGGCAAGGAAATCAGCCGCAAGTGGTATGTGGTAGACGCTAACGGCCAGACGCTGGGTCGGCTGGCCACCAAGGCTGCCAGCGTGCTGAGTGGCAAGCGGAATCCCCGCTACACGCCGTTCCTCGACATGGGCGATCACGTGATCGTCATCAATGCCGAGAGGGTCAGGTTGACCGGGCTGAAGGACCAGAAGAAGATGTACCGGCGCTACACGGGCTTTCCCGGCGGGCTGCGCGAGGAGTCGTTTACGCGGCTCATGAGCCGCCGGCCGGAGAAGGTGCTGGAAGAGGCCATCAAGGGCATGCTGCCCAAAACCAAGCTAGGCCGGTCGATGGGCATGAAGTTGAAGGTGTACCGCGGCGACAAGCACCCGCATGCGGCACAGCAGCCGGTGGAATTGAAGTAAAGCAGCTATTGGCTGCTAGCTTCCAGCTCCTGGCTTGTTTTTGCAGGAGCGAAGGGCCGAGGACAAATGGAAATGCGACCTCGGCACGGAGAAAGCTAGAAGCTAGAGGCTAGAAGCTAGGAGCTAAAGAAGGAATGACAGATCAGGTTCAGTATTACGGGACGGGCAGGCGCAAGGCGGCAATCGCGCGCGTTTTTCTGCGTCCCGGCACCGGCGAGTGGAAGGTGAACGGCAAGAAGTTCGAGGAGCATTTCGTGACCGAGCAGCAGCGCGTATCAGCCAAGCGCACACTGGCGGTAGCGGAACTGGCTTCGAGCTTTGACGTTGTGACCACAGTGACCGGAGGCGGCGTGGCCGCACAGGCCGATGCGGTGAAGATGGGCGTGGCCAGGGCACTGCTGATTTTCAATCCCGAACTGCGCAAAACCCTCAAGACCGAAGGATTGCTGACGCGGGACGCGCGGGTGAAGGAGCGCAAGAAGTACGGCCAGAAGGGCGCGAGGAAGCGGTTCCAGTTCTCGAAGCGCTAAAGCGCTTCAGAAGCTTTTAGCTAGTAGCTGGTTTCAAAAATCTCCCCGCAAGGGGAATCAATTCCGGCCCCGAGAATCGCCGGAATGCAGTCCACAAAGGAGGACCATTGGCAACCATCACCATGAAGGAGCTGCTCGAAGCGGGAGTCCACTTCGGGCATCAGACCAAGCGCTGGAATCCGAAGATGAAGGAATATATCTTCGGCGAGCGCAATGGTATTTACATCATCGACCTGCAAAAGACGCTCAAGCTATTCAAGGATGCGTCGAAATTCGTTACCGACCTGTGCGCCGGCGGCAAAACCATTCTCTTCGTGGGCACCAAGCGCCAGGCGCAGGATGCCATTGCCGAAGAGGCCACACGCGCAGGCATGCCGTACGTAAACCAGCGCTGGCTGGGCGGCCTGCTCACCAACTGGGTCACGGTGCAGAAGTCGGTCAAGCGCCTTCAGGAACTGGATGAGATGGCCGTGGACGGCCGCTACGACCTGTTGACCAAGAAGGAAGTCATACGGCTGGAGCGGGAGCGCAAACACTTACAGGCAAATTTGGCCGGCATCAAAAGCATGAAGCGGCTGCCCGACGCGATCTTTGTGGTGGACTCGAACAACGAAGTAATTGCCGTGAAGGAAGCGCGCAAGCTGGGCATTCCCGTCGTAGCCGTGGTCGACACCAACTGCGATCCCACCATGGTGGATTACGTTATTCCCGGCAACGACGATGCGCTGCGCGCCATTCGCCTATTTACCTCGAAGGTTGCCGATTCGGCAGCCGAGGGCGTGAGCCTTCTGGGCGACAAGGCGTTTCAGGAAGAAACTCCCGAGCCAGAGGTTGCGGCCGAAGGCGCCGAGATTTCTGCTGAGGCCGCGACAGGCGACGAGGTGGACATGGAAGCGGCGCTGGGAACCAGTTTTCGCAAGGCGCCCGCCGCCGTTGCGGCTTTGCTTGACGACGATGAAGCAGCCGAGGGCGGCGTTTAACGGGATTTGCGCACAAATCAGGGCGCAAAATGAGGATAGCGTGGCCGCTTCGACACGCCGCCACGCTTTTCTTATGCCGGAAACAATTCCGGCGTAGAGTTTGATATTCAATTCCGCGATTTCTTCGCGTGGCCCTTTGCGGCCAGGGATAAATGAGAGATGAGCACTGTGAGCGATAAGATCGATGCCAAGCAGGTGAAAGAGCTGCGTGAAAAGTCTGGCGCCCCAATGGGCGATTGCCTGAAGGCTTTGCAGGAGAGCAAGGGCGACATGGAGGCAGCATTTGTGGTGCTGCGCAAGCGCGGCATGGCCTCGGCACAGAAGAAGGCTTCGCGCGTCACAAATGAAGGCGCGGTGGGCTCGTATGTTCACGCCGGCGGCAAGATCGCCGTGCTGCTGGAACTGAACTGCGAGAGCGATTTCGTGGCCCGCACTCCCGATTTTCAGGAGCTGCTGAAAGACATCGCCATGCACGTCGCAGCCAGCGATCCGCGTTATATCAAGCCCGAGGACGTGACCGCCGATGACCTGGAGCGCGAGAAGGAGATCTATCGCGCACAGGCAGCTGCCACGGGCAAGCCCGCGCCTGTGATCGAGAAGATCGTCGACGGCAAGATGGCCAAGTTTTACGAGGAGGTTTGCCTGCTTGAACAGCCTTTCATCAAGGATCAGGCCATCAGCATTAAGGAACTGATCGCGCAAAAAGTCGGCAAGCTCGGTGAAAACATCACCGTGCGCCGCTTTGCCCGCTTCAAGGTGGGCGCGCCAGACTGGACCGTGGCGCAGACCAAGGCCGTGGAAGCCGCCGCCGAGTAAACGAGCCGGTAAGTCGGTAAGTGGCGGCTTGAACAGCCTGCGAGGGCCTAGCTTGAGAATCAAATGAAAGTAAAGGGCAGCCCGAACAGGCTGCCCTTTTTGTTTTGCCGCAGTATCCGCCTCTTCTGCGATCGAACCGCCGGAAGTAATCCCACCTCTTATCGGATTCAGACCTCTTGCAAATGCCAACAAGCCCTGTTATCTTGGTGAACAATACAGTTATGACTTGTTGTTGTCCCCATCGTCGGTAAACATCCGCTCCTCTACGCGGACAAGGGACTACGGTCCCGGCCAATCTAATTCAAAAATCAAAAGGAGAATTCCAAGTGCCAAAGGCTCTTTGCGCCCTTGTTTCTGTGCCTCCGCGCCGGCTGCCGCAGTTGTTACTGGCGGTACTTTTCCTGTTTGCTCTGGCGTCGAGCCTCCCTCTGCATGCGCAGGACGACATCACCACGCAGAATGCGACATCGGCTTACGATGGCGCGTTTATCACAGGGCCGGCCTCGAACCCTCTCAGCTTTCTGAACGGTGCTTCCTGGCGTACAACCGGTAACCCGGCTCCCTACGATTTTCACGACTTTGCCCCTATGACCGCCCTTGACGCAACGCTACCCAAATGGGTCGACTTTCAGGCAGAGGAACGGTTTCGGTTCGAGGGCTATGACAACTCCAGCTTCAAAGCCAACGTGGACGACAAGTATCTGCTCAACCGTTTCCGGTTCCAGATCGATCTGCACACACTCAGTTGGTTCCGCGTGACCGCGCAGGTGCAGGATGCGCGTGCGGGCTTCCAGAATCCGCCTCTAGGTCCGCCCAACACCAACGAATGGGATCTGAAGCTGGCTTACGTCGAAATCGGCGCGCCCGAGCAGCATTGGTTCAGCCTGCGCGTCGGCCGGCAGCTGATCAACTACAACAACACCATCATTGCTAACTCCGAGTGGCGCGACCAGGGTCGCTCTTACGACGCCGCGGTGCTGAACCTGAATGCAAAGCGGGAACATCTGGGTATTTTTGCCGCGTCGGCGGTCGTTCCGCAGACTCATGGAGTCAGCCCCCACCAGGAGGGCAACAACATTTACGGCGCTTACGGCCGCATCGATGGCCTCATCGTGCCGCACTCGAACCTTGAGCCGTTTTTTCTGTGGCGCGTCCAGCCTGCAGAGGTCGTGGAACCCGCCGTCGCCAAGACCACTGGCAAGGAAGACGAGAAGGCCCTTGGTTTGCGCCTGAAGGCCCAAGCTAAATCGGCGTTCGATTATTCGGGCGAGCTGATTTACGAAGGCGGCAAGGTGGGAACGCAAAGCATCGACGCCTGGGCGGCGCAGTTAGGCGCGGCATATCAGTTCTTCCGTGTGACGGCCAAGCCGCGCATCTTTACCCAGTTCGACTATGCTTCAGGCAACGGCAATCCGAAACAGAACCTTACGCACTCTACTTTCGACACCATCTACCCCACAGCCCACGACCGGTTTGGAATTTCGGATCTATTCGGCTGGCAGAACATCGAAGCCGTTCGCTTGGGAACCACCGTTGAGCCCCACCGTCGACTGACGTTCACCGTGCAGGGCCTGGACTTTTGGGCGCCCTCAGCGGTCGATGCAATCTACAACACATCGGGCAGCGCGATCGTTTTCAACAAGACTGCAAACGGCCATCACGTGGGCGCCGAGATCGACAGCTATTCCTGGTATGAACTGAATCGTCACTTCAATCTGGGTGGAGGTTATGCCTATTTCGGCGGCGGGCAGTTCCTCACCAATGTCACAACCAGCCACTCGTATTCCTACTATTACTTCGCGCTGAACTTCAAAGACAACGGCAAGAGAGCCGAGGAATAGGCGCGCACGCGGCGCAGCTCCATTTTTGGCCAAAAAAGAAGGGCGCTCCCTGCGGAGCGCCCTGTTGCCTTGCGAATCGTTTCTAGCTGCCAACTACGGGATGTAGTAGCGGAGCGAGGTCCAGAACATGTTGTCGATGCCCTTGGCGCCGATTCCCCCTGCGCCCGACCAGCCTTCGCGAACCGCGTAGCTGTACTGGAAGCCTTGGCGGAAGCGGCCGCGGTCGCCGCGGTAGATGTCCCACCACCAGCCGCCGGTCAGCTCCTGGATGTCGCGATTCTGCGCGCCGCAGGATCCGCCCGGATAGTAGCCCGTGGAGCTGCCGTTGTATCCGGGATTGGCGATGGTGTTGCACGAGGAGTTGCTGAGCAGGCGCGAGCCGTAGCCCACGGCGGAATTGCTCGGAGCACCCCAGTGCGCGCCCCACTTGCCGCCGTCGGCGAGTAGCGTCGCAAAGGTCGAAGAGGTAGCTGAGGAGGTGCAGGTGATAACGCCCGACACCGTCGCGCAGAAATCGGCGCTGGGTGCACCCAGGGAGGTCGTCGTTCCGGCCACGCCGTAGTCGGTACGCGCTGCGTAGTCGATGCCGTAATCCAGGTAAAAGACAAGCTTCGGCGTAGGATTAGCTTCGATGGTGACCAGGCCCGAGAGGTTGTGAATGGGCCGCATCTGGCCGGCTGCGTTGGCGGTCACATCCGCCAGCGTGGAATCGCCGTAACGGCCCACGCCCGGACCATAGAGTGTCTTGGCGCCGAAGATCAGCTTTTGCGGCACGACGATGGGAACGCGGAAGCTGCCGGCCACGCCGCCCACGTTGATATTGCTCGCGTAGTAACCTGCCGAGCTGAGCGAAGGCGCAATCACCGCGCCGGTGCCGATGTCGGTCTCGCCGCCGTACAGGTTGCTGTTGGTCGTTTCACCGGGATAGACAGTTTCGTGCGCAAAGCCGCCAATCCCGATGATCTCGTAGTGGCCCCAGCCAGGATCGAAGGCCAGCTTCACAATAATGTCGGGGGCGTGGTTGAACGAGATGTTGGTGATGTTGGCGCAGGAGTTGAGGGTCTTGTAGACGGGAACCGCGACATCAACGGTGTTGCCCGCCGAGTCGGTTTCCGTCTGGTTTGTGTAGTTCACGATTGAGGTTGAAGGCGAGCACGTGCTAACGGCTGCGTTGTAGTTGCCACCGTTCGTGCCTTGGCTACCCAGGACGGCGTAAGGTTCGTTGCCGGCCAGCGACGCGGTGTAAATCAGCTGCGGGTTCTCAACCGCGAAGCCGAAGGCCCCGGTATTCCAAGTCTTGGTGATGCGGAAGCCATACTGGCGAGTCCAAACAAAGCCCACATTATAGTTCGGGTCTATGGTCTGCGGCGTCAAGATGTCACCGGAAAGATTGGAGATGCCTTTTCTGTCCTCAGTGGCCATAGACCACATCTGGCCCCCCGTAAATGCCCAGTGATCGTTGGTCTCAGCCTGGCCCCAGATCACGCGCTGCCGAAAGACGTAGCTGTTCGATTGATTGTTATTTGAGGTAATTCCTGTGCCCAGCCAGTCACCCTCAAAGTAGCCCCGCAACGTTCCCCATGGCACATGGCCTTCGGCCATCATGCTGATACGCGACTGCCGCGCAGAACCATAGAACTCACTGAGGGAATAGTTGTCGGAGCCCTCGTAGGGAAGCGAAGTGAATGGGGTGGGAATGTCGCCGCCCGTGGCCTTGGAGCGGAAAACTGTTTCGGCCGCCGTGAAGCCCCCCGGAGTGATGGCGATGCCCTTGTAGTGCAAGGTATCGGGGTTATTGACCATCTTCTTGATGTTCGTCGTCTCCGTTGAAACCGTGTCGGCCAGCGAAGC
>JASHYS010000411.1 GCA_030042915.1 Acidobacteriaceae bacterium | reverse complement strand
CCGCAGATCTTCAAGCAGATCCTCATGATCTGCGGCTTCGATCGCTACTTCCAGATCGCCCGCTGCTTCCGCGACGAGGACCAGCGCGCCGACCGCCAGCTCGAATTCACTCAGGTCGACCTCGAAATGAGCTTTCCGCAGCAGGACTCGGTCTTTAGCGTGGTCGAACAGTTCTTGAAAGCCGCTTTCGCCGCGGCCGGCATCGCGCTGCCGATTCCGTTTCCACGCATGAGCTACGACGAGGCTCTGCGCACCCATGGCACCGACAAGCCTGACCTGCGTTTGCCCGGCCTCACTGATGTGCGCCCGGCGTTCACTGATGAAGCCCTGGCCACGCTGCAGATCGATCCGGCGCTGCCGATCGTTGCGCTGCGCATTCCCAATGTCGGCGAGTTGAGCCGCAAGGAGCGGGAGGAGAACCACCCGCTCTTCGACCAGAAAAAGGGCGCCAAATTCATTGACGATTTCAAGCGCCTCGCCAAGAGTTTTCCCGAGTCCGCCGCGAAGGTGCGTGAACTCTGCGGCGCGGCCGACGCCGACTTCGTTATCGTCGTGGCCGGAGACCCGGCGCATCACATCAAGGCCAGCGACACCAAGTTTGCCGGCCGCCTGTCAGAACGCGAGATTAACGTCTACGCCGCCGCCGGCAACTTCCGCACCGAGCTGGCGAAAAAGTATGCCGATCGGCATGCCGCCTTCCGTATCACCGACGAGGTTGTCCAAAAAGGCTGCCGCATGCAATGCCGGGGCCGGGGCCGGCCTGATCGACGGCAGCACAGCCTTCCATCCCATGTGGCTCACCGACTTCCCCATGTTCGAGTACGACCTCGCTTCGGGCAAGTGGGTGCCCGCGCACCATCCCTTCACCGCGCCCATCGAGTCCGACATGCCCAACCTTGTCGGCGACCCGGCCAGCGTGCGCGCCAACTGCTACGACATCGCCATGAACGGGCTCGAACTTGGATCGGGCTCGATCCGGATTCATCGCAAGGATGTGCAGCAGGTCATCTTCCGCTCGCTCGGTATCAGCGACGAAGAGGCCCACGCGCGCTTCGGCTTCTTTCTCGACGCCCTGGAATACGGCACACCTCCACACGGCGGCATCGCCCTCGGTCTCGATCGCATCGTGATGCTGCTGGCCGGGGCTTCGAGCCTGCGCGAGGTCATCGCTTTCCCCAAGACTGCCAAGGCGCTCGACCTGATGGCCGAAATGCCGACTCGTGTGACCGAGCAGCAACTGAAGGAACTGCACATCCGCGTGGTTACGCGGAGCTGATCTCCGACCTTTCTGGAAGCCCGCTGGGTTATTGAGCGAAAAATTATTTTCCGCAAATCGGCCACCGCGTCACGGAACTGTGTGCTAATGGGGCAACGAGAGGAGGCTTTGTGTCCATTGAAAATGCTATCAGCCAGGCGATCGAGCAGGAGCGTAAGGAAGGCATTGACGTTGCACGGCATTCCTTAAGGCACCGGGGCGTAGAACTCCCGAGCTACACCCAATACCTCTTGGTGGTCAAGAGAGGAGGGAAGGAGAAGGAACTCTATCTCAACTTCTACCCAACCTTCGAGGTGAAGTTTCGTGTTCTCGACCTCCCGGAGAAGTATGTGGAAAGAATTCGGCGCGAGATCCGCGAGTTCGGGAATGCTCCGGACCGTGAATTGAAGAGGGTAGTAGAGATTTCGTAAACGAGCCTAGCGGAGACCGAGTGGGGCGCGCCGGCGGCTAGCGGTCCAGCTCCGCAAACAACTCGCTCAGCACCACCCGAATCGGCGTTCCTGGCACGGTCAATTCTCCGCTCTGAACGAGATGCAACCCCTGAGCATCGGCCGTCCATACCCTCCGCGTCTCTGGGTCGATCACCCAGACGTTCTTAACGCCGAACGCAAGGTAGTCATCGATCCGATCCTGAAACCGCGCCAAACGGTCTTCAGGCGAGAGAATCTCGATCACAATGAGCGGCGGGTGCGTGAGGATGCGCTCTCGGGGGGCGTCGTTCCGAAGCACGGCAACATCGGGGATACGAAAACTCGTTGGCCTCACCCTTGTTCGAGCCTCGGTGAGTGCGAAGACGCCCCATGCCTGCCGATGATCCAAAAACTTTTGCGCTAGCAATGCCTGTAGAAGTGCGTGCTCAAATTCGCCCACGTTCCGTTCCTCGACCCGTCCGTCCACGTAGTCGCACTCGGGCCGGTAACTGGTGTGCAGATACTCCTCCACCGTCACAAGAGGCTCATCGATGGGCAGCGTGGCCATGGCAATAGTATGCGCCCAGGCTTCCGCGAAGCCAAGTGACCGGCGCCCCTTAAGCAGCCGAGGGTCCGATCGGCTTAGGGCTCGCCGCGATTACTTTAGCGCGTCTTCCGTCGGCCAGGTTGGGCCGGCCAGCAGCACGCTCCATCGCGGGCCCTGCTCGTAGAACGGCCCATCCATTCGCACAAAAACCGGAACAGTCCCGCCGGCAACCCACAGCTTGATGTCGGGCGGTTGCTTGCCGACGATGGGCGCAACCACACCCGCGATCCCTTGAATGTCGGTGTGGATGTTGAAGCGGTCCGCTTTACGGCCGTCCCCGCCAACCAGCACCTTGTCGTCGCCGTCAGGCTTGATGTCCAGGGTCACGATTCGCGGCTTCGTGTCGACCGCCAGATACGACACCTTCAACTCACTTGCGCCCTGCTTGAGGTTTTCGATGAGCAACGGAACCATGCCATTCGCCAGATCGCCGGGAAGATTCATATGTTGGCTCTTGGTTTGCCCATCACTTTTCGACATGTCCACCCAGGAGACCTCGCCTTTGGCCACGTCGATAGTTACGTCGGACGGCTTTGCGTAGGATGGGCCTTTCTGAATGCGGTGGTCGCGAATCAGCTGAAATGTTGTCCCCTGGCGATACACCGCCTCTTCGTCATCAATGGAGCCGTCGCGAAACCGGAACACGGTTCGCGACCGGATAGTATTTCCGCGGACCTCGTTCGTCTCGTCGCCTACGGCGATTTCCTTGCCGTTTTCGTCCTTGAGCACCAGGAATCCATGGACCGCGCCTTGCCGTTCGACGACACGCACCTGTTCGGCAGGAAGCCATGGCGCAAGCATTGTGAGTGGGATGAAAAAAAGAAGCCGGGTTACGATCCGTCGAACCCACCGGGAAGGGAAATAGCCGCTCTCCATCGCCAGTTCGATGGAGGTCCTGGTGAATGAGTTGTATTGGCTACGCCGCCCAGGGGATGGCCGTCTATACGTTTTCCTTATCTCGCATTCATGCACCTTTTACGCAAAAAGCCTCATCGTTGCTTCTGAAGCAGGTGGTCGCGATGCGATTCAAGCTTAAGGTTGCCTGTGCGTTTCTTATCTTCGCGGTCGTTACGGGCGCCGCAGCCTCACCGGCCTCCACAACGCCGGACCTTAGCCGCGCAGAGCTGAAAAGGATGATCGAGAATGCGCATTCGACCGAGGATTACCTCACTCTGGCCTCGTATTTTCGGTCGCGTCAACAGCAGTTCGAGAAAAAGGCCCATGACGAGCTCGTTTTCTGGGCGCAGCGCAGCATGAATGTTTCGCTCGCCGCGGCAAAGTATCCGCGCCCCGAGGATTCGTCGAAGAATCGCTATGAGTACTTCACGTACGAAGCGCAGAAGATGAGCCGGCAAGCCGCGCACTTCGAGGGCCTCTCAGCCAACGCCGGCCGCTAATAGCATTTCAGGAAATACTGCGTGGCCTGGCCGATGACCCAAAGTCGTCGCGACCCGCTGGGTCTCCACGAACCGATCCGGCTCGTGGGGGAGCAGCAACGAGCGATGATGTGGCACACACCTCGAAACCTCGCCCTGTTTCCCTGAAACGCCCTCGCCCTTTCCAGACAGGCTTCCCCATGCCAATCGAACACGCCGCCGCCGGCTGGCGTGTTCATTTTGCTCGACATTGCGCCTTTCTTGCCCACAGATTCTTTGCAAGATATTTATGTTTTGCTAATGGCCCGCTGTCTACGCTCTTCCTACGCCCATCAGAGCGGTTTTCCCAGTTGGAAGTGGAGCGGAGCCGCAATCGCACAATGGCGTTTTCTTTCCGGGCCCCGGCGGGGAGCGGTCTTTGCGTCCTGATCCGCGCGTGAGCGCCATGCCCCGCTCCACATTCGTCTTTTCTGACAGCAAAAGAATTGATAAACCGCCATCGTCGAATTCAAAAATCGCGATCAGAAAATCCTGCTGCTCTGGTGTCATGAAGATCGCCCAGTTTCTCAAATCGCGCACGCAAACCCACCCGGCCCGCCTGATCGGCGAAACCCTGGCGGGATGCTGGGTCGTCGCGCTGCTGACCTTTACGGGATTCGTGCTCCACTTCAACCCCGCCCCAGTCGGGTTTCTTTTCCTTCTGGTCGTGGTTTGCGTGGCCATCTTGTGCGGATTCTGGCAGGCGTCCGTGGTTTCCGTGCTGGCGTGCGCCTGCTTGGATTATTTCTTCTATCCGCCGATCTTTCATTTCACCATCGCCGACCCGGCAGACTGGGTTGCGCTCGGCTCTTTTGAAGTCAGCGCCCTGCTGGTCAGCCGACTGTCTTCGCGTGAGCAGATCACTTCGCGCGAGGCGCGATTACAGCGCACATCGATGGAGCAGCTCTACGAGTTGAGCCGCAGCACGCTGCTGATCAATCTGCATCAGCCACCCGGTCCGCAGCTCGTGCATTTGATCCAGCGCATCTTTGCTGCCGAAGCGGTGGCCATCTTCGACGTGAATTCCGGACACGATGATGTGGCCGGCAACTGGCAGCCGGGCGAGGAGCAGATCGCCCGGGAATGTTACCTGGCGCAGACCGACGGCGAGGACTACCTGGCGCATACTTCGCGCCGCCTGCTCCGCGTTGGCGCCGACTCGATCGGCGCCATGGCCATCCGCGGCGATCTCGGCCCGCTGGTGGTCGACGCCCTCACTTCGCTCACCGCCGTCACGCTCGACCGCTGCGTTTTCTTCGCCAAGGAGAGCCAGGTGGAGGCGGCACACCAGAGCGAGCGGCTGCGCGCCGCCGTACTGGATTCGCTGGCGCACGCCGTCAAGACGCCGATCACGGCAATCCAATCAGCCAGCGCGGGAATGGCGGAGGTGGGCAAGCTGAACCACGCGCAGCAGGAACTGCTGGCCCTGGTCGAGGAGGAAACCAGCAAGCTGAGTCTGCTCAGTACACGCCTTCTGCAGACCGCAAAACTCCAGGCCGAGGAGTTCAGCCTGGCCAAGGACGAAATTGTAGTGGGCGACCTGGTGGATAACGTCCTCAAGGAACAGCGCGGGCGCCTGTCGGGCCATCCCCTTGAAGTTTCCGTGCCCGACCCCGCTCTCACCATTCGCGGCGATCGCGAACTGCTCACCACGGCGCTCACGCAATTCCTCGACAACGCCGCGAAGTATTCGTTCGATGGCACCGCGGTGAAGGTCTCGGCCTGGGAAAGCCACAAGGAACTCCTGCTCTCGGTACACAATTTTGGGCCGGCCATTCCCATCGCCGACCGCGAGCGCATCTTTCAGCGCTTTTACCGCAGCGAGGGCACGCAGCACATGGCGGCGGGAACAGGCATCGGCCTCTCCACCGTGATGATGGCCGCCGAAGCCCATCGCGGCCATGTCTGGGTCATCAGCAACGCCGAAGAAGGAACCACGTTTTATCTCTCACTTCCCCTCAACGGAGGTACCAGCCAGTGAATCAGGAAACAGTGGGCAATCTGCTTATCGTCGATGACGAGCGCTCCATACGGCTCTCGCTGCGCACCATCCTCGGCAACTTCGGCTTTGAGATTGTCGAAGCCGCGCGGGGCGAGGAGGCGCTCGCCCTGGTGCGCACCGCGCCCTTCGACGCCGTGCTGCTCGACATCAACATGCCGGGTATGGGCGGCATTGAAGTGTGCCGCCTGATGCGCAAAGCCGCGCCGCGCCTGCCCATCCTCATGCTCACCGTGCAGGGCGGCGAGGAGTGCAAGGTGGAAGCGCTCGACGCCGGCGCCGACGATTACATCACCAAGCCCTTTCAGTTGCGCGAACTCACCGCACGCCTGCGCGCCGCCGTGCGCCGCAGCAAGGCCCTCGAAGACAGCGAGTCCGCCATACTCATCGGCGACGTGCTCATCGATCCCGGCCGCCACCTAGTCGAGAAGGCCGGCAAACCCGTGCACCTTACCCCCAAGCAGTTCGAACTGCTCCACTACCTGATGATGCACGCCGGCCGGCCCATCCCTCATGCCAAGTTGCTGCGCTCCGTCTGGGGACCCGAATACGGCAACGAGCTGGAATATCTGCGAACCTTCATTCGCCAGATCCGCATGAAAATCGAAGACGACCCCGCCAATCCCCAATACCTCGTCACCGATTCGCACATCGGCTACCGCTTCAACGAGAGCGCCGAGCCGCCCCCTGCTGCCGCAGAAAAAAAGCCTGCTGTTGACGAGCCAAAACCGGCAGAAGCGTAGCATCTTTGAAGCTCCCGTAGGGAGCGCAAGAGATTAGCCAAGGGCAACTCCGGCCCCGAGCACCGCGAGGGGGAGGGGGCAGCCCTGGGAAAGCCATCACTAAAAACTTGCTGAGCCCCGTAGGGGCGACAGAACCGGGGAGGGCCTTCAGGCCGCTGAAATCATCTCACGAGCGAACACGGGCTTCGGCCCCGCTCGCCTTGGGCTCAAGCCCGCCTCTGTGCTATATTTTCTGAGGCGCGGAACGAAATTCCGTTCCCGCAAAGCTCGCGCAAGAAAGCCTCTGGCGCGGCTTATCCACCCTCTGGACGCGTAGCTCAACTGGCAGAGCATTCGGCTCTTAACCGACAGGTTGAAGGTTCGATTCCTTCCGCGTCCACCATTGCATCGAGCAGCCGCTCGCAATAGTTGCCTTCCATCGCCCACTCCCTGTGACAGAATTGCAACAGCCGCCCCACACCAGCTCTCGGCGGCAATCGCATGACTGATCCTGCCCAGATTCGCATCGGCATGTCGGGCTGGCGCTACGATGAGTGGCGCGGGACTTTCTATCCGGAAGGTCTCGCGCAGAGGCGCGAGCTTGAATACGCGTCCCGGCAACTCAACTCCATCGAGCTGAACGGAACCTTCTACTCGCTGCAGAAGCCGAAGAGTTATCAGCAATGGATCAAGGAAACGCCCGACGACTTCGTTTTTGCCGTG
>JASHYS010000410.1 GCA_030042915.1 Acidobacteriaceae bacterium | reverse complement strand
GCAGCAGGCGCAGCCAGCGAGCGTGCCAAAGGCCACAGGCCGATCACCAGCACCGCGCCGGCGCCCAATTGCGCCAGCATCATCGATCGAAGCGAACCATGGCCGGGCCCAACCACCGCGTGAAGTTGAAGCACCTTGACGATCATGCCGCTCAGAAACAGCGCGGCAACGAAGGCAACCCAGCAAAGAACAAGCCGAACAGCGGATTTCATTGCGATTCCTCCGCGAGCCGGGCGCGGGCCTGCCGCGCCCAGTTCAGTTGCGCCTCAATGCCCTCAATTCCCGATTGGAAGGCAAGAAGGCCGGTGTTGACGGGCATCGCCGCAGCCATGCGCGCAAAGTCGGCGCGCAGCTCGGCGGCATAGGAACCCAGCATCTGCTCGAACTCTTCGAGAAAGCGCAGAGCAGTCGAGCGGGGGACGTTGCTGTCCATGAAGGCAAAGCGAAGCATCAGCTCCGGCATCCGAAATACGGCGTCATCGCGCGTGACGGGCCGCCCCAGCCATTCGATCAGCGCCTCGCCGCCTTCATCGGTGAGGCGAAAGACCTGCCGTCCGCGGCGGTTTTCTTCCTCGCCCTGGGTCCGCGCCTCGGCTGCGATCCATCCTCGGCCTTCAAGGCGCCGCAACGCCGGATAGATCGAGCCGGGGCTGTCACTGTAATGCCGCATCGCCGTGGTGGCAAAGGTTTTGCGCAAGTCATAACCCGACTGGGGCTTGTACTTGATCAGGCCTGTGAGGGCCATTTCGAGTGTGGAGGCGGATGTCATAGTACGAAGCGATCTATAGTACGACACGTACTATAGTACGAGGCGTACTACGTGTCAAGAGAAAAATGCGAACCCGCTCCAAATTCACTGGAGCGGCGGTCTCGACCTGCCGTGGCTTACGGGAGGCACCCTCGCGTCACATCGGGCGACAGCGCCGGGGTGGCCTGCTCGTCGCATACGCGACACGGAATAACGCTATCCTGATCGCAATCACATGAGCTTTGCCCACTCGATCGGCAACCGGAAATACACCTTCGACAGCCTCCGCGAATTGCTGGCGAAAGCCACCCCGTTGCGCAGCGGCGATGTGCTTGCCGGGGTGGCGGCTGAGAGCGCCGAGGAGCGTGTGGCTGCGCAATGCGCCCTGGCTGGCGTGGCGCTGTCGCATTTTCTCGAAGAGCAGGTGGTTCCGTATGAAACCGACGAAGTAACGCGGCTCATTGTGGACACGCACGATGCCGCGGCATTTGCGCCGGTGCGCTCGCTCATCGTGGGCGAGCTGCGCGACTGGCTTTTGAGCGACGAGGCGACACCGGAGCGGTTGGCGGCGCTCGCGCCAGGGCTCACTCCGGAGATGGCGGCGGCAGTGAGCAAATTGATGCGGGTACAAGATCTGATTGCAGCGGCCCGCAAGATGCGCGTGGTAACGCGATTCCGCACCGCGGTGGGGCTACCTGGGCGGTTGAGCACGCGGCTGCAGCCCAATCATCCGGCCGACGCGTCCATGGGAATCGCCGCGTCGATTCTGGATGGGCTGCTGATGGGATCAGGCGACGCGGTGGTGGGCGTGAATCCCGCCGGTGACAACGTCGAGGTGACTGCCCAGCTCCTCCGTATGATGGACGCCCTGCGGCGGCGATTCGCAATTCCCATGCAGAGCTGCGTGCTGGCGCACATCACCACGCAGATGGCGGCGCTCAAGCGGGGCGCGCCGGTCGATCTGCTCTTCCAGTCCATTGCCGGGACGGAAGCGGCGAACCGCAGCTTCGGCGTCAGCCTTTCTCTGCTTGACGAAGCCAACCTTGCGGGGCGCGAGTTGCGCCGCGGCGCGGTGTGTGCCGATGGGCAACTAGGCGCGAACGTCATGTACTTCGAAACCGGCCAGGGATCGGCGCTCTCGGCCAACGCGCATCACGGCGCTGGCGGCCTTGCCGTTGACCAGCAAACGCTGGAGGCGCGCGCCTACGGTGTGGCGCGGCGGTTCCAGCCCATGCTGGTGAACACGGTGGTGGGGTTTATCGGGCCGGAGTATTTATACGACGGCAAGCAGATTGTGCGCGCCGGCCTCGAGGATCATTTTTGCGGCAAGCTGCTGGGGCTGCCCATGGGCTGCGACGTGTGCTACACCAACCACGCCGAGGCCGACCAGGACGACATGGACACGCTGCTCACACTGCTGGGCGTAGCGGGCGTGAACTACATCATGGGCGTTCCCGGAGCCGACGACGTGATGCTGCACTACCAGAGCACCAGCTTTCACGACGCGCTGTACGTGCGCCAGGTGCTGGGAATGCGGCCGGCGCCGGAGTTCGAGGCGTGGCTCGCCGGCGAGCACTTTGCGCGGCTCAGCGCAGAAGCGCAGCACCCTGAAAGGCTGCTGACGGCATGAGCGATCTGATGCGGCCGGCTGCGGAGACGGCGCCCGCATGGGCCGCGCGGCTGCGCGCGCTGACTCCGGCGCGGGTGGCGCTGGGGCGCACGGGAGTGAGCCTTGAGACGCGCGATCTGCTCGACTTTCAGCGCTGCCACGCGCAGGCGCGCGACGCCGTGCATGCGCGGCTCGAAAGCGCGGCGCTGGCCGGGACCCTGCGCAGGCTGGCCGGCCCCGGGCTCCCGGACTTCGAGGTGCTGCGTTTGCACTCGGCCGCGACCGATCGCGTGACCTACTTGCGGCGGCCCGACCTGGGACGGCAGCTCGACGAGGCGAGCCGGAGACTGCTGGCGGAGCACGCGCGAGCTGGCGTATATGATCTGGTGTTGGTTGTTGCGGACGGGCTTTCGGCGCTGGCAGCGGAGCGGCACGCGGCGCCGCTGCTGGCTGAATTGCTGCCGCGGCTCGAGGGATGGAGGCTGGCGCCGCTCTGCGTGGTGGAGCAGGGACGCGTGGCCATCGGGGACGAGATCGGCGCTACGCTCGCGAGCCAGTTAGCTGCGGTGCTGATTGGCGAGCGGCCGGGACTGAGCTCGCCAGACTCGCTCGGCGCCTACCTCACATGGAATCCGCGTCCGGGCAGTACCGACGCCGAGCGCAACTGCATTTCGAATATTCGCCCGGAGGGATTGCCTCTCCCGCAGGCCGCGGCGCAACTGGCATTTATCCTGACTGAAGCGCGCGGGCGCAAGCTGACCGGCGTGGCGCTCAACCAGTAAGGCCGGCAAATCGGGCTGAAGAACTCCGCTCCAGCCCGCAGGGAGAAAGAACGATGATGCGCTGGCTGGCCGTTTGGCTCCTACGCGTTGTGGGTGGATTGGCGGCGTTGCTGCTGGTGGCCTTTGCAGTCGATTGGACAGTTTATGTGCTCCGCAAGTCGCCGCAATCGAGCGTGACCGTGAGCCAGTTTATGTCGATTCCCCTCAAGGGGCAGAAGACTGAGTACGACCTTCTGGGCACGGCCAACGTCGCCTGCGACGTGGCCCTGTTTCCCCATGGCGGCGAAACGCCGTGCTGGTATCTCCGGCGCCATCCCGACCAGTGGGAGAATGTGGGAGCTCCGGCGTACTGAGCTTCGGCTGTCCCCCAGGAAACGGATCTCCACCCCATCCGCGAAAATGAGATTCGCGTCAGGAGTGGAGCATCGCATTTCGGGCTTGAATCGTTCTTGAGAACTTAGCGCTCCCAAAAGTGCGGAGGCTCAATGCCCAGGGCGCGCAGGTAGACATATCCCTGGCCGCGATGGTGGATCTCGTTGTCGACGGCGTACTGAATCGTCTGGATCCCCGCTCCCTCCCATTGGCCGAACGCTTTGTCGATCTCGGTAAAACGGTGCGCAGGAATGGCGGGAAATCTCTCGTTGATCTCTCGGGTCTGCCGGTCCCAGAGGGCCAGCAGTTCGGCCTTGGTGGTGGGCTTGGGGCCGGCGTATTCCTCCCAATGACCAGAGGCGACCCCTTCGACAATCGGGACGGCCATGCGGATGAACTCCCAAGCCAGCTCGGAAAAGGGGCGCATGCCGCCCACGGAGAAGCTGAAGAGCTTGTCTTCAGGGAATGCTTCGATGGTGCGGCGGGTGAGGGCGCGATGCCCTTGCCAATGCTTCAATACGTCTTCGGCGCTGAGTGCGTTTACCTGTGCCGTTGCAGTTGTCATTTCAACCTCCGTGTACCCTGATCGGGTTCAAAAACTACATTAGCGCCAATTCCCGACAGGACTTGTCGTAAATTGAATTCAGGATAGAAATCGCCATGTACGACCCCGTGATGCGCGTGCTGACGGTGCTTGAGCTGCTGCAGGCGCGCGACTCCGTCACCGGAGCCGAGCTTGCCGAGCGGCTGGAAGTGGATCTGCGCACGGTGCAGCGATACGTCGTACGGCTCAAAGACCTGAACATTCCCGTCGAATCGTCGCGAGGCGTGGGCGGCGCTTACCGACTGAAGCCCGGTTTTCGCCTGCCGCCGCTGCTGCTGACAAACGAGGAAGCGTTCGCGCTCTCGCTGGGACTCAATTCGCTGCGGCAGGTAGGGCTTTCGGCATTTGCTCCGGCTACCGAGGGCGCTCTCGAGAAACTGCGCCGGGTGTTGCCTGAAGGATTGCGCGAGAGCCTGCAGACCGTCGACGATGTCGTGGCCATCGAGCCGGGCCCCTGGGTGGTGACCACGTCTGTGGAGTCCTTGATTAGGGCGGCATCGGCCATTCGCACGGCCAAGCGCGTAAGGTTCGATTACCGATCGCACGAAGGCGCCGTTTCGCGGCGCCAGATTGAGCCATATGCGCTGATGCACACTGACGGCCGCTGGTACTTGATCGGCTATTGCCTCACGCGCCAGGCGATGCGTACGTTCCGGCTCGATCGGGTATCCAATCTCGAGATCGCGGTCGGCCGCTTCCGGCGGCCCAAGGAGTTCGACGCGCGGCATTACATGCGCGAGAACATGCCTTTTGTGCAGTCGCAGTACCAGATCGACGTGTGGATCGATATGCCGGTTGAAGAGGCGCAGCAGGGCATGATGCCGTGGAGGGTGGCGTTGGAAGCCGAAAACGGCGGCACGCGCGTGCGCTGTGGGCGCGACCGGCTGGAGATGTTTGCGGCCATGCTTTTGAGTATGGGCCGCAAGATTGTGATTCGCGCCCCGAAAGAATTGCGGAAGACGTTCCGCGAGCTTGCGCGGCAAGCCTTGCAGGCAGCGGATGCACACGTCGAAAAGCCTGCGGCCGATCATTCCGGCAAAGGCAGCCGGCGAAGATCGCCTGCGCGTGAACATCCCTAGGTGACACGAGTCACGGCTGAAGAATTCACACTGCGGCTACGATCGTAGAGTATTTTCCCCTTAGCCCTATGTATAACCGTACGCAAAACGAGAATGGCAGCTACAATTCGCGCTGCCTCGACTGCTTTCTCACCATCGCGTCCCACGTCGAGACGGAAAGAGAGCTGGACGAGCGCGAAGCGCAGCACTTGTGCCCCGAAAAAGTGCTGGCGCAGCTGCTGGCGCGCGAGAAGGCGGCAGCCGCGCTGGCGGCGCGCAACTAGCAGTGACTGCATAAGGCGATCCCGGGATAGGCCTGCTAGTGCTTCGGGTGCAGCTCGTCGAGCCAATCCTGCATGTGGCCCAGGGCGCGCAGCAGATTGAGGCGCGCTTTGCTCAGGTCGAAGCCGGCATCGAGCGCCTCCATAAATTTTTGCCGCTCATCGATAAGGGCCTGCTGCTCTGCGGCGGGAGAAGGTTGCGGCGGCGCGCCGGGCGCGACGCCGGCGCCGTTCCCCGACTGCATTTGCGCTTGCACGCTCTTCAACTGTTCAGCCGAGATCTGCTGCTTCAGGCTGGCCACCTCGGCTTGCGCATCCAGTTCGCGCAGGCTGGCGGTGATTTGCGTGATCTCCAGGTCGTCTTGCTGTTGTGCCTGCTCGGCTTCGACCTTAGCTCGCAGGGCCTCGGCTGCCGACTCTCTCGACTTCGCGTGAAGGCCCACATCGAGGATATGGACCCGGATGGAGAATCCGGTGCTGAAGTTATCCGCCGGAAGCGGCTTGGCAAAGTACTGTCCAATGCTGTTGAGCAGCGTGGTATTGCGGTTGTATTGAGCCCCGAAGCCGATTTCCGGCAGCAGCCAGAGACGCTGCCGGTCACCCAGTGCCACGCGCTCGCTCGAGAGCGCGGCCGCTTGCGCCGCCTGTACGCCGGGTACCGGAGCAGCAGCCCGATCGCCGGTGACGGCGGGAATTTCAGGGATGCTCGCGTGGTCGGGCCGGATGGAGCCGACCGGCAAGCCTGTCAGGGTGGCAAGCTGCTTGGCGAGTATGGCCGCGCGCGCTTCAAGGTGCAGGCGATTCAGCTTGGCCTGCGCCGCGGTCAACTGCGCCTGCAGCAGCGTGCTCAATGGATCCACTCCGGCTTCGGCGCGCTTTTGCTCGATTCCCACCAGGTGTCCCGCAGCCTCCTCCTGCTGGTGCGCAGCTTCAAGTTCTCTGTCGACGGTGTCGAACTCGATGTAGGCACTGGAGGCGTCGAGTGCCGCCTGCTGCTCTGCGTCTTTCAGCGCGAACTGCGCTGACTGTACTCCGGCGCGCGCGGCGTGGATGTATTGGATCTGGGGCAAGCTGAAGACCATCGACTGCACAGTGCTATCCCAAATCGAAGGCAGCGAGCCTGTAAATCCGACTTCACGAAACGCCGGCAAACCCGAGCCGAAGGAAACCGAAGGAATAAATGCGTCGCGGCTCTGCCCCCACAGTGATAGGGCCTTTTGCACGTCGGCCTGAGCTAAGCGCACCGAGGAGCTATTCTGCTGCGCGAGCTCGACCACGGTCGTGAGCGAGACCTGCGCCGCGGCCAGGGTGGACGACCCCACCAGCGCGATGACCGCCAGCGCCGGCGCGCAGATCGAGCGCGATTCTTTTGCCGTCATTCGGTGCGCGTTGAAGGTCAATTCTTGGAACCCTTCGGAGGATTATATTCGCGAGCCAGCGCAGCGGCGGCATTCAGAGCCTGTTGCGCTCCCGCGGCATCCCCCAGCTGTTTCTTCAAATTCGCCAGGCGAGCGTAAGCAATAAAGGCAGGCGCCTCCTCGCTCTTTTGCGAGCCCGCAAGATAATTTGCAAGCATTTGCTCTGCCTCCTGCGGGTCCTGCTTGGCTTCAGTCAGCACGCCGGCGCCGTCGTAGAGAGGGTAGCCCGTGGATTTGTCCTGCGCTTCGGCATTCACGCAGCTCTGGATGGCCGATTCCATGTCGGAGTATTCCTGCCGCGCCTTGTAGAACGCCGCCAGCACTGTCCACTCGTGAGCAGGATGCTTGGCCGTTGTCACTGCCAGGCGGTATTGCTGCTCCGCCGTGGTGTAGTTTTTTTGGGCCATGGCGATATCGCCGCGCAACTGCGCAGCTCTCACGGCATCCACCTTGTCCAGTTGCGATGCGATCGCGTTGGCCTTGTCCACTCCGCCGCCCGCGATGCTTGGCGCCTGCGCATAATAATCGCCCAAGTCAGAAAGCGCCGGGCCGTTTTTGGGGTTGAGTTGCACTGCCGATTGCATCGCGGCAAGCGACTTCTTGGCATCGCCGTATGCCGACAAAATCGATGCATGGCTTGCCACCTGGCCCAGAACGCGGCCCAGCCACATGTAGTAGTCGGAGTTCTTGTTGTTCAGATTCACGGCCTGCTGGCACTCGCTTGCGGCCTGGGTCCACTGCTGCAGCGTGAATCGCACGCGACACAAAAGGTTCTGCGCCTCATCTGCTCCCGTGCCCGAGGTGGGCAGCGACGACAGCAGGGCGATGGCCTGATCGGCCTGGCCGTTCTGCAATTCAGTGTTCGCCTGGGTGAGTGTAGCCGCCGCAATCTGCGCGCATGCCTGCTGCGCAGCGGCTGCCGCCAGGCCAACCGCCGTCAGCGCGAGCAACGCTGCGGGCAAGCGCCTCATTGCACCACCTTGATGGGTATGCCCTCTTGCAACGACTGCCCGGTGGTGCTACCGGTGGCAACTATGTCGCCCTCTTCCAATCCGGAAAGGATGGGAACTTCGGTCATGGTAGCAGCTCCAATCGTGATGGAAGTTCGCTTCAATTCGTCGCCGACAACTTTGTACACAAAGTACTTTCCG
>JASHYS010000409.1 GCA_030042915.1 Acidobacteriaceae bacterium | reverse complement strand
CTTCGTAGACATCGGGTGTCCAGACGTGGAAGGGCGCGGCGGAGACCTTGAACAGGATTCCAACGAGCATCAACGCGAGAGCGGCGAGAACGAAGGCTTGATTCTGCGCGGATGGGGTGCGCTGGGCGAGCTCATAAATCTGCGTTGTGCCGGTGGCGCCGAAGACAAGTGCGATGCCGTAGAGAAGAAAAGCAGTGGCGAAGGAGCCGAGGAGAAAGTACTTGATGGCGGCTTCGGGGCTTTGTGCGGCCTGCTTGCGGTAGCCGGCCAGGATGTAGGTGGAGATGGAGGAGATTTCGAGAGCGATGAAAACCAGCAGCAGTTCGACGGCACTTGTGAGCAGGCACATGCCCACCGCGCCAAAGACGATGAGTGCGTAGAACTCGCCTTGATGATGGCTGTGAGCGGGCAGCGTGTCGAGCGTGAGCAGCAGGACGGTGAGCACGATGCCGCAGATGAGCACGTGGAAGAAGACGGTGAAGGCGCTGGTCTCGACAGTGCCGAAGAAGGCGGTTCCTTGCGGCAGAGCAAGCTGGCCGAGGCTGACCCATAGGGCGATCAGAGTGCCAGAGGCGGCAATCGCGCCAAGCGGCCAGCGCGGCCACCGTGCAGGAATCGTGGCATCGAGCAGCATGACGGCGACGCCGGTGAGGGTGAGAACGACTTCGGACAGAATGCGAAGGATGTCAGGAACGGAGGTCATATTCATGGATGGACCTCCGCGGCGGGGTTGGATTGAGTGACAGCGTGTTGTGCTGTTGGAGCCGTTCGCGGCGGCGGGTGCACGCCGGACTCAATGGCGCTGAGCCACAGCGAAGGAGCGAGTCCCATTACCAGCATGAGGACCACGAGCGGCGTAAGAATGGCAAGCTCGCCGAATCTCAGGTCGAAGGAAGACTTGGAGGCGGCAAGCGAGCTTTCGGGGCCATAGAACAGCTGCTGCACGAGCGAAAGCATGTAAGCCGCGCCCAGAATCACGGTGAACGAGGCAGCTACAGCCCAGGCACGCCCGACCAGCGTGAACGTGGAGGAAAGAATAATGAATTCGCCGATAAAGCCGCTGAGCATGGGCAGGCCGATCATGGCCAGCGTGGCGATGACGAAATAAGTCGCCGTGCGCGGCAGTTTGGCCCCGAGGCCGCTGTAAGAGGGGATGAGGCTGGTTCCGAACCGGTTTTCGAGCGCGCCGAGAAGCAGAAAGAGCGTGCCTTCTACCACGCCGGCCGAAAGGATCTGGTAGACGGCGCCGGTCCAGCCGAGAAATGTGAGTCCATAAATGCCGAGGACGATGAGGCTGAAGTGGCTGAGCGCGGCGAAGGCCATCAGGCGCCAGAAATCGCGCTGCACCAGAGCGAGACACGCGCCGTAGAGAATGCCGATGACGGCAAGAACGATGAGCAGCGGCGCCATGGCGCGGGCCTGCGCGGGAAAGAGGCCGACGTGGAAGCGGAGGAGCGAGTAGAGCCCGAGCTTGCCGGCAACCACCATGGCCAGCGCGACGGGAGCTTCGCTGTAGGTATCGGCGATCCATCCGTGCAGCGGGAAGACCGGAACTTTGACCGCGAATGCAACGAGAAATGCGAGCGCAACCCAGTAAAGCGCTCCAGCCGGCAGCACGCCGCTGGCCACCTGATATTGCAGGTCAGCGAAGTTGAAGGTGTGGGTGCGCGCATAAAGCCACAGAATGGCAACGAGCAGCGGCGCGGAGGGAATGAACGTGTAGAGGAAGAATTTGAGCGCGGCGTTGGGGCCTTCTTTGCGGCCATACATGGCGATCAGAATGGCCATGGGCACGAGCGAAAGCTCCCAGAAGCCGTAATAGAGCATCAGGTCGAGCGCCACAAAGACGCCAAACATGGCGGTTTGCTGCACAAGAAAGAGCGAGTAAAAAAGCTTGCGGCGCGTCTGAATGGCGTTCCAACTGGCGATGATGCCGACGGGCGCGAGCAGGCCGACAAGGACGACCAACCAGAGGCTGAGGCCGTCGACGCCGACGTGGTAGAAGATGGCCGGGCTCGCGATCCAGGGTGTGTTGACTTCAAACTGAAAACCGTGTTGGCCGGTAACAAAGTGCGCCGGAAGAACCAGTGTGAGGGCGAAGGTCGCCAGGGTGGTGATGAGGGCGATCCAGTTGGGCAGTTTGAAACGGTCGGGCAGGAGCGCGAGGAGAATCGCGCCCGCCAGCGGGACCAGCAGGATGAGGGTGAGAATGACGGGATCGAGTGCGCTCATCATCTGAAGTGGCTCACCTGTCCGAAGTGCAATTCAGTGATCTGCCTGATGTGAATCACTTCCAGCGAGTGAAGGAAAGGGATATGCCACGCATGCGGCGAACCCGCAAGGAGCGCAAAGAGCAGCAGAACTGCCGCGCCAAAAGCCAGCCACGCCGCATAGGAGCGCAGATTGCCCGACTGCAAACGCTGAAGAATCATGCCGCTCAAGCTGGCGATGCCTGCGAGCAGCCAGGCGACGCCGCCGAGAATGGCCGTGTCGACAACCCAGCCGAG
>JASHYS010000408.1 GCA_030042915.1 Acidobacteriaceae bacterium | reverse complement strand
AGGGAGCGCTTGAGGTGAAGACCAACGAGGATGGCAAGGCGATCATCGATGTCATTCCCATCGGCGACACCGTGACCTTGCAGGTGATTGCCAACGGCTACCAGACCTACGGGCAGAACTACAAAATCGACAAGTCCGAGATGTCGATGGAGATTCGACTCAAGCGGCCGCAGGGCCAGTATTCTACATATAAGAACTCGACCACGAACTCGGGTTCGGGCAGCAGTTCCGGGCCCAGCGGAAGCTCCGGCGCTGGTAATAGCAATGGCTCCAGTTCTTCCAGCCAGCCCAGCTCGCAGCCGAATTCCGACCAGCCGCAGACTCAACCGAAATAATCGACCCCTCTCGCAACGCTCAGCCCTGACTCGCTAACTCGCCGGTCACTTCCCCACCAGCCGCCGCCAGAATCCTCGCGCACCGCTTGCGGCCGCTGGCTCTTCTGCGTCTGCAGCATCTTTTGCCTTGCGACCGGCGCGCGCTTTTTCCGCGGCCAGCCGCTCGCCGTAGCGCAGAGGCACCTTCTCCCACAAACCCTTCGGTTCAGGCTGCGCCGGCCACTGCGCGCCATCGACCGCGGCTTGCGGATTGGTCACAAACACCCGCCGCGCCGTCTCCTCGCCCGCGCGATTCACAACGTACTCGTATGCCTGCTTCAAATGCGGGGGGCGCCACTCAGGATGGTGCGCGTCCGTGGCCAGGAAGTGAATCCAGTTTCGATCGAGCAGCTCGTTGGCCAGCGCCTCTTCGGCCTTGCCAAATCGCCCGTACAGCGAGGCCGCCGTCACCTGTATCAGGCACCCCGCGCGAATCCATTCTCCGATCATCTCCGGCTGGCGCAGAGCCGCAGGATACCGCTCGGGATGCGTGACAATGAGCGTGTAGCCCGCTGACTGCAGCCGGAAAAGCGCATCGGCCATGCTGGGTGGAATGACATGCGAGGCAAACTCGATGAGCAAATAACCCTTGCCGTCGATGGAGAAACGCAGCGGGCGCGCCACGGCGTCGAGAACGTTTTCCGCCGTGAGGTGAAAGTCGCACCCCAGGCTCAGCTCCACCACGCCACGAAGCCGTTCCTTGAGTTCTCTGAATCGCTCTTCGATCCGCCTCGCCTGGTAGGGAAATTCGTCGCTCGCGTGCGGCGTGCAAACAATCCGTGTCACGCCCTCGCTTGCTGCTTCCTCCGCCATCTTGAGCGACGTCTCCAGGTCCGGCGAGCCGTCGTCCACTCCGTAGATCAGATGATGATGAATGTCGATCATGAATTCAGCTTTTAGCTGCTAGCTACCAGCTGCTAGCTTCTCCTTGCAAATGCCTATGTTATTTCCTCTTCTGCGAGAGAGCTGGAGGCTAGGAGCTGGCAGCTAGCGGCTGCCTTTGCATCATCGACGCAAAAATCCCCCACCCGTCCGCCGACCCCAGCAGCGCTTCGCTCGAGCGATCCGGATGCGGCATCATTCCCAAAACATTCCGCCCCTCATTCAAAATCCCCGCAATATTCCCCAGCGACCCATTGGGATTCGCCTCTGGCGTCACTTCACCCGCCGCTGTCACGTACCGGAATGCAATCCGGTCCTCGCGCTCGAGGCGCGCCATTTCGTCAGGCGCGCAAAAATAATTCCCCTCCATATGCCCGATCGGAATCTCGAGCACCGCGCCCTTCTTCAAATCGCTGGTAAACGGGCTGCGGACCGTTTCTACCCGCAGATGCACCGGTTTGCAGATGTACTTCAGTCCCGCATTTCGCATCAGCGCGCCCGGCAGCAATCCCGCCTCGGTCAGAATCTGGAAGCCGTTGCAGATTCCCAGCACCAGTCCGCCGCCGGCCGCGAAGCCTTTCACCGCCTGCATCACCGGCGAAAACCGCGCAATGGCGCCCGTCCGCAGGTAGTCGCCGTAGGCAAATCCTCCCGGGATCAGCACCGCATCTGCGCCGTGCAGATCCTCGCTCTCATGCCACAGGAACTCGACCGGCTGCCGCGCAATCTCCGCAATCACGTTATACGTGTCGTGATCGCAATTCGAGCCTGGAAATACCACCACTCCGAACTTCATGCCTCCAGCCTATCAGCAAGGGCAGCGTGGTTAGCGGGGTTAGCGGCGTCAGTAGCATTGGCGTGTGCTAACCTAGCCTCATTCAGTCCCCCCTGAGCCGCTCCGGAGGTCTCGGTGAGGAACATCCCTATACCAATATTGATTTCTCTGGCCGCAGTTGGCTTAGTCTTGCCTGCTCTTGCGCAAAAGCCCGCACCCCAGCAGCAAGTCACCGTGGTTGTCGACGACGCCAACTCCCAGCCGCCGCAACCGGTCAAAGCGGCCAGCGTCTCCGTGATGTTCCAGCAGGTGACCGATGCGCGCGGAGTCACCAACTCCAACGGCCAGGTGCTACTCCAGGTCTCGCCCGGCGCCGGCCAGCAGAGCAATCTCCGCGTCGAAATCTCCGGCGCAGGCAATCTGGTTATCTACCAGCCTCCCGAGGGAGCGCTTACCGCCCTGCCGCCCACCGTCAATGTCAGTTTGCTTCCCAAGGGCTCGCCGGCGCTGCTTGGGCCCGCGCAAATCCAGGCCATGCTGCACCGCATGTCGCTCGAGGTCAGCAGTCTCGAAAAGCAGAACACGGCCATGCAAACGCAGTTGAACGCGTCGCAGCAATCAAAGCCCGATCTCGGCGGCGCCATCGCCGATTGGGCCCAGGCTAACGGCTTCTCGGCTGCGCAAGTCGACAACCAGGTCCAGCAATGGGCCGAAAGTATTCAGAAACAATCGGCCCAGGCCACCGATGAACAAAAGGCGCTGGCGCAACTGGCGCTCAAAAACTTTGGCGCTGCCGCGCAGTTGTTCGGCCAGGCCAGCAATGCTCAGCTTCAGAGTGTGAACGCCGTCGATTCGCAGATGCAAGCCCTGGCCGCACAGGTCAAGGCTCTGCAGGCGGCGCAACAGGCGCTTGCCGCCCAGCAGATCGCGCAACTGCGCCCCTTTCTGCAATCGAGCGAACAGGAAGCCGTCTCTTACCAGCTCAATCTGCAATACCGAGAGGCTACGCAAGCCCTCGAAACTGCCGAAGCCAAGCTGCATGCCGAATACAAGACCTTCTCCGATCCCGGTATCCAGTCGCTGTGGCTGCAATCTGTCGCCGACACTGCCGCGGCGCATTGGATGGAGGGCCAGGTCACTTCAGCCGATCAGAGCATCCCTGAGCTGGCTCAAGCGGCAAGCGAATTCCAAACCCTCGCCGGCGAATACACCACGCTCGGTGAACCTCAATTGGCGGCCGAAGCCCAGAGCAACGTCGCCGTGGTGCTCCTCTCAGAGGGCGTGCGCGTGAGCGGCGATCAGGCCATGGCCATGCTCGATCAGGCCAAGCAGGCTTATATCAGTGCGCTCGCGGTCTACTCCAAAGCCAATGCGCCCGATGACTGGGCCCTGGCCGAAAACAACCTGGCTGTCGTGCTTCTTCAAGAGGGCTCGCGCGTCACCGGCGATCAGGCGCTGTCTTTGCTCGATCAAGCCGACCAGGCCGTTCAGAGCGCCCTCGAAATACGCACCAAAGACGCCAAGCCCGATGACTGGGCCTTGTCGCAAATTGTCCTCGGCAACGTGCTGCTCAATGAGGGCATGCGCACCGATCCCGCCAAGGCAGTGCCCGTGCTCCAGCAGTCCGTACAAGCGCTCGAAAATGCCCTCTCCGTTTTTACGCGGACCGACCATCCCCTCGAATGGTCTGAAGGCCAGATTTTTCTCGGGTCGGCATTCAACAATCTGGGCCTGCGTTCCAGCAAAGACCAGGTCATGGGATTTTCCGATAAGGCGGTGCAGGCTTACCAGCAGGCGCTTCAGGTGCTGACCGAAGCCAACTCGCCCCAGGAGTGGGCCCAGACCAAGCTCAGCCTCGCCACCACACTGATCACTGAAAGCTATGTCTCTGCCGACAAGGCATCCACTTTGCTCGATGAGGCTGTCGCGGACCTCGGCGATGCGGGCAAGGTGTTCACATCAAGCAGCCAACTGGCCCAGCCTTGGGCCAGTTCTCAGGTTCTGCTCGGCAACGCTCTCTACTTTGAGTCGATGAATGCGAAGGGCGACGATGCCAAAGCCCTCGCCTTGCTCCAACAAGCCGAGCAGGCCTTTCGCAATGCGCTTCAGATCTATTCGCCCGGCGGCAATCTGGCGCAGTTTTGGGCGCTCACGCAAATGGGTCTCTCCTACGCATTGACCGGCGAGGCGGAACGCATGGATGGTGACAAGTCAGTGGACTTGCTCAATCAGGCAGTGCAGGGCTTCCAGGCCGTGCTTCAGGTCTTTACCAGAAACGATCCGCAGCAGTGGGCTGGTGCGCAATTGGGCCTCGGCGTGGCTTTCTTGCTCCAGGCAGAACGCTCCCCGGCAGACAAACAAAGCTCGTTGTTCGACCAATCGGCTCAGGCCTACCAGAACGCGCTCCAGGTCTACACGCAATCCGACATGCCCCAATTCTGGGCCGCGACCGAGACCGGGGTCGTCACGCTCGACCTCGTGCGCGGTGATTATCCCCGGTGCCTCCAGGAGGACGCGACTCTCAACAATGATGCGCTCACGCCTTACCAGGGGTTCATTCGCGACGCATTGAAGCTGACGTGTGAATGGGGCGCACACGACAAAGCTTCCGCCTTGGCAACCGCGAAAATGCTCCTCGCTCAGCCCTTCCCTTCGCAATACACCCTCATCGACGTGCTTCCGGCCACTTACTGTTTCGCGCATGCGCCCGCCTTCGCAACGGGGCGCGTTTCCTGGGTGGCCTTCGCCAACTCCATCCAGAGCGACTCCAGCTCGGGCGTCAACACTGCGCTCCAGCAGCTCCTGCCCATCCTTCAACCGTAAGAGAGTGGGTGACCGAACAGAAGTTCAGAGGCTAGGACGGGCTCGCCCCCACCCTGGCGGACCCAGGATGGGGGCGCCCGGTGAGTTGCGGAGAATGCGAGATCGATTTGCTGAGTTGCTCACTCGCGGATTTGCGATTCAGTCCGCCGCGGAAGGCAGGAACTCGGAGCCAGCGCCTTCCACCGTCCGCTTTGCCGTGCCGATTTCACGCACCGCCCATCCGGCAATGAGCAAACTCGGCGCGGCCGCAGGCTCCAACTCACCCAGCTTTCCCAGAGTTGTGTGCGCCACCTGCTGATCGGGCTGCGCGGCGCGCGAAACTACTGCGCACGGCAACTCCGGCGGCAGACCTTCGGCCAT